>NZ_JBFRPB010000021.1:0-30237 GCF_041471785.1 Vibrio sp. 10N.261.51.C6
ATCCGCTAAACACCTGCACCCTAGAAGGGATAAACAACAAGATAAAGCTAATCAAGCGAATGGGGTATGGGTATCGAGATACCGACTACTTCTTCTTGAAGATAAAAGCGGCTTTCCCCGGAAAGCCGCGATGAACCTAAAATAATCGGAACAACTAGCCAGCTTAGAAGAACGATAAACCTGATGTTCTATCGCTATTAACTATTAGAAGATCTATCGATCATTATCAGCATCGAACAATATCGTATAAGTAGAGTGACTGATCGCCCCCCTCCCCCTGAATGTTAAACGATGCAATAGAGTTGCTATATTTGATGGATCAAGGCCTTCAAACTAGAGTTTAGGCTGACCAAAAGATCAGGCAATATCCTGGTATTCGATCCTTCTGCCGCTAAACCCCACTATGCTACTCATTATAAAGTCACTGAGCACTCCAGCCAAGAATGCCATAAAGGTTGCCTTAGCATTTTGTTTAGCTATCTACCTTGCGTTGTATTTTAACCTTGAGAAGCCTTACTGGGCGGCTATCGTGGTCAATATATTGGCCATCACTGATACTATTACTGCTGGCAAGAAAAAAGGCATTCTCAGATTGTTGGGGACGCTTTGTGGCGCGTTTGTCGGGCTTTGGTTAATCGCTGTTTTTGGGCAAGATCGATATTATTTTTTAGCAAGCATCGCACTGTTACTCGCAATTTGTATATACATGGGTTCCGATCCGGTCATCGGCTATGCTTACATTACGGCATTTATTGTCTGCATCCTGCTGGCGATATCTGGCAGCTTTGATGGTGTAGCTACATTTAATATTGCGGTACTAAGGCTGCAAGAAACCCTGCTTGGCTTCGTGGTCTATACGACCATCTATAGCGTGGTTTGGCCTGAGGATGATGACACACGCTTTAACAACGAAGTCAGTGTTGTTTTAGAGGCGATGTCTCCCCTCATTCATTCACTCGCTTACAATGACTCAGCGCAGCGTTTCCAGTTACACACGAGCTGCGAGTTAAATATTGAAAGCCCGACCTTCAAAGCGCTGAACGATCTGATGCGCCTGCCCGATTTGCATGGCCGTATGCCTGCCAGAAAGCAGTGGAAGCATCAACAGCAAACTCAAGCAATCTGGGTTGCCAAACAGTTACTGCAAAACGCCCATGATCAAGGGGTTGATCACAATGATTTTTCGATACTTAACCAGGCTATGGCTTTTATTGAAGCATCATCGGTTAATGTCGATTACAAGCCCCCTTTTCCAGAGACAGTCAAACAATTCTACCAGGGTAACTTTAAGAAAAAGCGCTTATTTGCCCGATTACTTGACAACAGCCAGCAACGATTAAGCAATACGTTAGTCGGCACAATGAGCTTCATCTCAGCAATTCTAGTCTGGATATATCTACCAATATCATCGGGAAGTCTGTTCATCATTAACAGTGCCATTTGCGCCTTGATATTAAGCAACATGCCTAGGCAAATGATAAAGCACTGGACCATTGGCTACTTAGCCTTTGGGTCACTGTTCCTCATTCAGTATGTTCTGCTGTTACCTTCGATGACCGAAGTATGGCAATTAATGGCATTTTACTTTGTTAATGTCTTTATGGTGTATCGCCTGTTCGCTGGTAATCAGTGGATGGTCTATCGAGTTCTCGGGGGCAACCTATTAGTAATGATTACCATGAGCGCAACGCAACTTGTGCCTGTTTATGACGTCACTACCCCTTTGAACCTACTCATTTATATGATGGTTGCACTGGCTTTCATCCGCTTTTACACCCGCTTAATACACCGTAAAAGTTAACCACTATAACCTCACACAAAGACCACTAAGGCATAAAGTAATGAAAATGAGTAAATGCTCTGCGCTTGTCGTTATCGACCTGCAACAAGGTATCGTTGATCAATTACCGGAAACCGTATCCCGACCGATCATAGAGAACAGCCTTGCTCTCTGCGATGCATTTGATGATGCTGATTTACCCGTAATTATTGTTAATGTAGCCGGTCGTCCACAAGGCCGAACGGAACTGCAAAATAAAGCGGCTCAGCCTGACGCATCAAAGATCGTATGGGGAGAGGTCATCGAAAGCCTGCGCCTAAACCCTAATTATCGCTATCTAACCAAATATTCCTGGGGTGCATTTACCAACACAGATTTGCAGAAGCAGCTTTGTGAGCAAGGTATTACGGATATTTATCTGACCGGGGTAGCAACAAGTATTGGGGTCGAATCAACGGCTAGACAAGCATTTGAACTGGGTTATAACGTGGTGATTGTCGAAGATGCGATTGCAGATATGAACCCGATGAACCACCAGCACAGCTGCCAAAATATATTCCCAAAACTCAGTGTTTTAGCAAAAGCTCAAGACTTGCTATAACTGTCTCGTCCTAAAATACGTTGACCGTATTTTCATTAAACAATAAAAAGCCGACAGCGAATTAAGCTGTCGGCTGATGATCGTTCTATCTCAAGTACATTCTATCTCAAACAAGAGAAATAGGATTAAGCGTTAGCTTCACGCTCAGCAATGAACTCAAGAGCCATCTTGATGCGAGCGATTACGCGCTCTTTACCAACAAGCTCCATCACTGCATCAACAGAAGGAGACTGACCGCCGCCTGTTACTGCTACGCGAAGTGGCATACCGATTTTACCCATGCCGATCTCTAGCTCTTCACATACAGCTGCAATTACACCATCTTTGATGTTTGCAGTAGTGAAATCTTCAAGTGCTTCAACCTTAGCAAGAGCAAGCTCTAGTGGGCCTTTAGCAACACCACGTAGGTGCTTCTTCGCTGCACCAGCTTCAAACTCAGAGAAATCTTCGTAGAAGTAACGAGATTGCTCAGCAAGTTCGATAAGCGTGTTACAACGCTCGCCAACTAGCTTGATCACTTCAGTGATAGCTGGACCGTTTGTTGTATCGATCTTCTGTGCGTCTAGGTGCCATTGCAGGTATTTTGCAACGTACTCAGGCTCAGATGTCTTGATGTAGTGGTTGTTCAACCAAAGTAGCTTATCAGTGTTGAATGCAGAAGCAGACTTGCTGATAGCGTTCAGGCTGAAGAATTCAATCATCTCTTCTTGAGAGAAGATCTCTTGGTCACCGTGAGACCAGCCTAAACGAACTAGATAGTTGTTTAATGCATTTGGTAGGTAACCTTCATCGCGGTATTGCATTACAGAAACAGCACCGTGACGCTTAGAAAGTTTCGCACCGTCATCACCAAGAATCATTGCACAGTGAGCGAACGTTGGAACTGGCGCGCCCAGTGCTTCATAGATGTTGATTTGACGAGGTGTGTTGTTGATGTGGTCTTCACCACGAACAACGTGTGTGATACCCATGTCCCAGTCATCCACTACTACTACGAAGTTGTAAGTTGGTGCACCGTCTGTACGACGAATGATCAGGTCATCAAGTTGGCTGTTTGCGATTTCAATGCGACCACGGATTTGGTCATCAAATACTACGCTGCCTTCTTTAGGGTTACGGAAACGGATAACGCATGCATCACCTTCTTTTGCTGCTTCGTTTGCTGCAACAATTTTAGGGTGGTTAGCATCGTAGCGAGCCATTTCTTTGTTTTCTTCTTGCTCTGCACGAATTTCATCAAGCAGCTCTTTAGACGCGTAGCATTTGAATGCTTTGTCTTCAGCAAGTAGCTTATCAACCATTTCGTTGTAACGGTCAAAACGCTTAGATTGGTAGTAAGGACCTTCGTCCCATTCCATACCCATCCATTGCATGCCTTCTAGAATTGCATCAACCGCTTCTTGAGAGTTACGCTCAAGGTCTGTGTCTTCGATACGTAGAACGAATTCACCGCCTTGGTTTTTAGCGAATAGCCAAGAGTAAAGTGCAGTACGTGCACCACCAACGTGAAGATAGCCAGTTGGGCTAGGAGCAAAACGAGTTTTAACCGTCATTTAAATACCTTGATTATGTAGGTGATTCTTTTAGTGCTCGCCATTACAAGGCCTGCAATAGTCAAACATCACTAAATTTTGGGCGCTATTTTATCACCACCGCTTAAATCTACAATCAGTAGTGAATGATTAATGCGCTGTTGTTGTACGAAAGCCGTTATTGAAAGGCCAATTACGCCCTTAAAGTCGTAAATAGATAGTCTTAGCAAGTAGATTATAGCCGCACATTCTTTATTCCCCTCTCTCATTCCCAAATTGAATCCACTAGCTAATGCACCACTAAGATCAAATTCTTGAATTTATGTTTGACCTTACCCTTACGGGAAGGTTTATGTTAGGCGTAGATGAGAATTGGAGTATCGATATGAACCACTACACAACCGCGCTCAACGGCTTAAATTGCATGGGTTGTGCGAAGAAAGTCCGCACCCTGTTTGCTGATCTCGACAACACGACGATCAATGATATATCGCCGACCTACATCGATATTTCGACTCCATTTAATTACGTTCAACTCAACGAACAGTTGGCGACGCTTGGTTATAGCATGGGCAATAAACTGCACCTTTCGTTATCCGGTCTTAGCTGCGGCAAGTGTGTGAGCAAACTGACTAAAGCGCTTGAACAAACTGAGCAAGCCTTAAACCTAGAAGTCAGCAAACAGGAATTATCACTGGTTACTCTGCTTTCTGAGTCTGAGGTGATTAAGCTGGTCGAAAGCCTGGGTTACCACGCAGCTCCCTACTCAGAAACGAATGACCTTTCATCGAGTTCAGATTTAGAAGACGAACAAGCAGATAAAAAGAGTGAAGATAAAACCGCAGCTAGCCAATATACCTATCACCTTGTTCTTGAGGGGATGACTTGTGCGAGTTGTGTCTCTTCGGTAGAGAAAGCACTGAAAAAGAATGAGTTTGTCGACCAAGCTCAGATCAACCTTGCCGAACAAACTGCCTTGGTTTTCACCTCTCAAACAAGAGACATCATTGAAAACGCTCTAATAGAATCGGTGAAAGCTGCTGGTTATGGCGCTGAGTTTGTCGACGATGCAGCGACTCAACAGCAAAAACAACAAGAACAGCAACTTCGTACTCAACAAGCCTTCCTTAGAAACTCAGTAAGCGCGTTGGTAATCGGTGCGCCGCTGATGGCATGGGGTGTGTTCGGTGGCAGCATGACCATTGCCACATTTAACGATCAACTGGCTTGGGGCTTGGTTGGTGTCGTTTGTTTGATACTGCTTGCTACCTCAGGTCGTAGCTTCTTCACCAATGCTTGGCAGTCTCTCATGCATAAGCGCGCGACCATGGATACCTTAGTCGCTCTAGGTACAAGCGCAGCATGGTTCTACTCAATGTTGGTTGTGCTGATTCCATCATGGTTTCCAGAACCATCTCGCCACGTCTACTTTGAGGCGAGCGCGATGATCATTGGCCTTATTTCTTTGGGTCACTACATCGAGGCCAAAGCCAAAGCTCGCACTACAAAATCGCTACAGGCACTGATTAATTTACAGCCTCAAAAAGCGATGGTTATCGTCGATGGCAAAGAGCAAATCATTGCTGTAGAAGCTATCCAAGTGGGTATGCAGATACGTGTCAAACCCGGAGAAAAAGTACCGGTTGATGGTGTCGTAGTCTCAGGTGAATCTTATATCGATGAGTCGATGCTGACCGGTGAACCACTGCCCAACGTCAAAACAATAAATGATGGCGTTTCTGCGGGCACTATTAATGGGGATGGTAGTTTAATTATTGAAGCGACTGGGATTGGATCAAGCACCATGCTGGCTCGGATCATTCAAATGGTTCGCCAAGCACAAAGCAGTAAACCTGCAATTGCCAAGCTTGCCGACTCTATCTCTGCTGTTTTCGTTCCTGTTGTAGTCGCGATCGCTGCCATTGCCGCCTTAGTTTGGTTTTTTGTTGGCCCACAACCAAGTGCAAGTTATATGCTTGTGGTATCGACTACCGTGCTGATCATCGCTTGTCCGTGTGCCTTAGGCCTAGCGACTCCGCTTTCTATTACCGTCGGCGTAGGTAAAGCCGCTGAGCTTGGTGTTCTAATCAAAGACGCCGATGTGTTGCAATCAGCCAGCAAAATCGATGCTGTCGTGTTTGATAAAACAGGCACTCTAACCCAAGGCAAACCAAGCGTTCAGCAGGCGTTTTATCACAACCTATCAGAACAAGAACTGCTGGCTTACGCTTATTCAGTGGAAGTAGGATCTGAGCACCCACTCGCCAAAGCCGTTTGCCAATATGCAGAGAGCTTGGAAGTTTCAGTACTCCCACACAGCGAATTTGAAAACCAACGAGGGTTTGGGGTTCAAGCAACAATTAACGGCAAGAAAGTGCAAGTTGGCTCGCTTAAGTACCTCACCCAATTAGGTATCAATACAGAGGTTGGCGCGGATTTCATCGAGCTTTGCCGCTCGCAAGCGTGGACGCCTATTTTCATTGCGATTGACCAAAAACTGGAAGGCATATTGGGCATTTCAGACGCGTTAAAAATAGATAGCAAACAGGCGATAGCTCAACTAAAATCCGCCGGAATTCACACTGTGCTATTAACGGGCGACAACGACTCTGTAGCTCAAGCGATAGGTAAAAACGTCGGTATCGACGAAGTGATTTCAGAAGTGCTTCCAGAGCAGAAAGCTCAACACATTGTTCAGCTGCAACAGCAATATAAGAGTGTTGCCATGGTCGGAGACGGTATTAACGACGCGCCTGCACTTGCTCAAGCAGATATAGGCATAGCAATGGGTAGCGGCAGCGATGTCGCGATTGAAAGTGCGCAAATGACACTACTCAACTCGTCACCATTATCTGTCAGTAACGCGATTGAGCTTTCCCAAGCGACCGTGAGAAACATGAAGCAAAACCTGTTTGGTGCCTTTATCTATAATTCACTTGGTATTCCAATTGCGGCTGGTGTGCTCTACCCATTCTTTGGATTTTTACTTAGCCCTGTCGTTGCAGGCGCTGCGATGGCGATGTCATCAATCACCGTAGTCAGCAATGCCAACAGATTAAGACTGTTCAAACCCACTCATTCTAATATCAACAAAAACCATATTCATGAGGTTAACCATGATTCGTAAAATTATGACTCTTACTGCACTCGCTGCAATCTCAGGGCAAGCTTTAGCTACTGATGTTCTAAACCACAAATCTCCATACTGCGGCTGCTGCACAGAATGGACTGAACATATGCGAGATGCTGGGTTCGATGTTACTGAGAAGCTCCACGATGATATGAACCCAATCAAGCAGAAACTAGGGATAACACAAGAGCTAGCCTCTTGCCACACTGCAGAGATCGACGGATACGTATTTGAAGGACACATTCCAGCAGATGACATTAAAGCCTTTCTAGAAAACCCACCACGTAATGCGATTGGTTTAGCGGTTCCGGGTATGCCAATGGGTTCGCCAGGCATGGAATATGGCGATAAGAAAGACGAGTATTCTGTGTATGCGTTTAATGAAAAAGGTCAGGTGTTTGAATACCGTCACTACAACGGGAAATAGAACCTAAACAGACCAACACACAGCAATAAAAAGAAGTCATAAAAATAGAGCCTAGCATTCAGTAATCCCAAGACTGTGGTTTACTTGCTAGGCTCTTTGCTTTTGGACAGTAAAGCAAATCTTGTCGCGGCACCAACCGGGCTGTTAGTACCGCTATGTTCCCCTCGCTAATTAGCTAGCAAGCTATTTAGCAAAAAGCTATTTAGCGAAGAAGCTCACTCGGCTAATAATCTAATAGACTAAGCAACCAAGCGAATCAGCTTAGAAGCCGTAAGAAGCACCGAATACGAATGCGTTGTTCTGCTTAGAATCGCCGTTCGCGAAATCTACACCGTTAGCTTGGCTACGGAATTCAAAGTAAGGTTGAACACCTTGACGAGTCCATGTTGCACGTAACTCGTGGTCCATCGCTTCAGCATCAATCATGTATACGTTGTTGTAGCTAAGCGCTAGGTCAGCATTCACTGTGTAAGCAATGCGGTTATCCATGCGGTAGTCTGTGTCAGCATTAGCTGAAGTATCATCGATGTGTGCACGAGTACGGTTACTAATAGAGATGCCGTTGTCGAAGTTGTAACCGATCTTAACTAGTGGACGGAACTGAATGCTTTCGCCTGCAGAGAATAGGTGTTGGTAACCCGCAGCAACCCATAGGTTGTCAGTGATGTTGAAAGATTGCTCACCACCTACAGTGATGCCTGGAGTAGTATTACCTGCACCGCCATTTTCAGATTCAAGTTTGCCCAGTTGGATACCATCAAACTCAGAATAAACCGTGAAGCCGCCTAGAGAGTTGTCAAACGTGTGACCAGCTTCTAGCGTAGAAGTCATGTCAGAACCGTGGATACGGCCATCGTCATGAATTTGGATGTTACCCGTTACGTAAGAAGAACCAGCAAAAGCACTAGAAGCGAAAGCAAGAGAAAGAGCACTTAGAGCGATAATTTTTTTCATTGTAAACTGCCTTAGTTTAATTTTTTCAGCGGCACATCTTCGGTACATCATTCACCTTCACCGCTTGAGTAGTTGGTCGCCTCCCTGGCATGAAATCTATGTTGCTCGAATTAATTCGCGTTTAAAAATAAAAGGGGCAGCAGAGTGATCCCTCTCACTATCAAAAAAAGACAAGTTATTTAAAACTTTAAAATCAACAACTTAAAAACATAAAAATTGATAAAAAACTTAAGATGGAAAAATATACAGATCGGGATCACGTTATTTCACGAAGAAAAATTAGATCTAGATAGTTGAATCACATCTGATTTAGAGTTTTTTACAGGGGGCTTATTTTTTGAAGAGAATAATGAGAAGCGCGTCACTTTTGGGATTAAAGTCACCTTATGTGCATTGTTGATGATATTACCAAAGGCGATTTCTATATGTTTCAGTTTTTGATATGCACCTAATTCGCAGTAAACAAAAAGAGCTCCCGTTTTATCTTGAATAAGATAAAGGTCAGGAGCTCTTCTACTAATAGTGCTTATCGATTATTTAACTGAGGTCACTCGACTTACTTTCTCACCACTTTCTGAAATAGAGCGGATGTAAGTCTCACCAGAAACTGATGGACGTTGTTGCTCATCGTATGTTAGCCAGTTTTCGCCATCAGCAGAGTATTGCAGCTCTACACCTGGGAATTGAACGTTCATCGCTAGCTTACCGTCAACAACCTTCGCACCTGGAACTGGTAGTCGGTAATCAATACCCGCTTTTTCTAGCTTAGCTAGCTCACGTTGACCAAGAATATTCGCGAAGCGATTAAAGTCGCTGTTCAACGCTTGCTTATTCACTAAGTTAGTTTCTTGAGAGTATTCAACACCAACCTTGTAGTCGTTTTCCCAATCTGCTCGGTGCCATGCGCGCTCTGCTGCTGCCAATACACGAGGGAACACCATGTATTCATACTGCTCGTCAGTACGTACTGTTTCTGACCAAAGCTGTGCTGATAGACCGTAGAAAGGTTTCGCTTCGATTTCACCTTTACCAGTAAAACCATTGCCATCACGGTCTAATGATGTTTCTGCGTTTTGTGGCATGTTTTCTGGTGCGAAGCCAAACATCTTACGAGTATCGGTTGCACGTGTTGCCCAGTAGTAACCACGCTCAGCTGCATCAACTTCGTATGGCATATCCATGTATACGTAGTCTGGGTTAGAGACAATCACGTCATACCCTTTTGCTGACCAATCGTATACTGATGAAGTTCCGCCCCAGTAAAGAACGTCCCAGAAGTTCACGCGTGTACTTTCGGTCGCAAATGCTTCCTCGCCTTCGCTGTATTTCAGACCATCTTGCCATGCTTGGAAGTGGGGAATACCCTTCTCAGCAACAATCTTAGAAACCTGTTCTGCGAAGTGGCTTGGTAGATGACCGAAATCGCTTACAGTACCATCAGCGATCAATGACTGACATTGTGGTGATTGTTGGAACGGCTTATCTTGCTTAGACAAATCGATGTTGCCTTTCCAAGCCACTTTATCTTCTGCATTAATATCTTGTAAGCCTGCGCCTAACTTGATGTTTTTCGCTTCATCGCCGCCGAAGTGCCAAGTCGTTAGCGGTACGCCCGCTTCTTGGTGCATTGCTGCCACTTCAGAGATCACTTTATCAACAAAGTGAGTCGACGATTCCATACATGGGTTAATGAAGCTTTGCTTATCGTAGAACTGAACGGTCGTCACGTTCGATGTATCTTGTGGATCCATCAGACGGTATTCGTTCGCTTCCGCTTCTTTACCTTCCGCCATTAGGCGAGTGTAACGTGCTTCCATTGATACCACAGCTGAACGAGCGTGTGCTGGCATATCAATTTCAGGGATAACTTCGATGCTGCGCGCTTTAGCGTAGCTTAGGATCTCGACGTAATCCGCTTTACTAAAGAAACCAGAGCCAAAGTTGTCTGTTGTTGGACCAGAACCTAGCTGAGGCAGTAAGCAGCTTTGTTCATCCAAATCAAAACAACGATTAGACCCTACATCCGTTAGCTCTGGTAAACCTGGAATTTCTAAACGCCAACCTTCATCATCCGTTAGGTGAAGGTGCAGTTTATTCATCTTGTATGCCGCCATTTGATCTAGCGTTGCTAGGATGGCATCTTTTGAGTGGAAGTTTCGAGCAACGTCCACCATCACACCACGATAATCAAAGCGCGGCGCATCTTTAATTGACAGTTGTGGTAATGATTCAGCGTTCTGACTATCTATTAGGCCAAAAATAGACTGAACTGCGTAGAAAGCACCCGTTTTATCAAACGCTTTAATTGCAATCCCCTCTTCCGAGATGCTTAGTTCATAAGCGCCAGATTTCGCTAAATCACCCGTAAACTGAGTAGGAACAACAGCGACACTCACAGGTAGGTCGCCACTCACATCTACGTTTACCACATCTGCACGTTCTTCAATTGCTGCGAATTGCTCAGCGTCGAATGCGTCTTTAGGTAGGGCAATACCACCAGCAATACTCACCGAACCTTCACCCGCTTCTACCGACATTGGCGTTGGTAGTAGCGTTGTTGATACATCTTGAGTTGCGAGATCAGCATTCTTTTCAAAACGCGTCACCGCTGTCGCTATTACGTTATTGTCATCAGGTGTACGTTTAAGGTTGTTACCCTCTAGACCAGTTACGAATGACGCGACATCTTCCGTATTCAATGAAGCAATCATCTTTGGTTCTGCGTTTGGCGCCGTTACGAATGCACCTGGCATAAAGTCAGTTTCAAACAGTTGCCAGTATTCACTCGTTAACGGAAGAACCACTTCTTCACCAGCCGCAAAGCCGTCAAATTTTTCAGTAGGTTCTAGCTTGTGAAGGTCACCAGTAACGCGAGTGATCTTAAATTGCTCATTATCAACATCTAAAATAAGACGAATACTGTGGAAGTAGATGCTCCAATCTTTAGAGTCAATCGCTTCACCGTCATTGGTTAGCGTCATGTTCACTTTATTACATGACGCCCATTCAGCACCTAGGTCCTGACAAGCCAAGCCTTCATTCGCACCATGATTAGTTAGAATTTCGTACTGAACATCAAGATTATCAGCCAGTGCATTCACTACTTTTTGTTCTGGTGCTTGCGTTACTGCACAACCTGTTAGGCCAGCCAATACCGCTACAGATAGTAAGTTTCTCTTCAACATCGTATTCACCCATAAATTAAAAATTGAGTAAGAAGCAAAATGGAGCGCTTCGAAAGTTAGATAAACTATATGGGCTTATTTTTTACCGTGAATTAAATCGAGCTAATAAAGTGATCGGCTTCAAATCTCAAAAATTTTTATAAATTTAATTTAAATAAAATCATCAAGTTACAAGCAACGGCACTTCCGTCATTTTAATTTTGACGTAAAATTTGAGAAATGAATCACAATCTTTTTTACCGATTTCATAAAATCGTGTCATTGGTAGTCAGAAAGGATTTAGAGTTTCAGCGTATTATTATACTTTTCGTACAAACAACGTGACATTGTTCTCAAAAAAAACCGTTAAAAAACACCGTCAAAATCGATTTTAACGAGTTTAATACTTCCTTAAGGAGCTCCCTTTGCGTCCACTCTGGTACATGGTTTTATTCGTTCTCGCTTTTTCAGCTAGGCAAGCGGTCGCCGAGCCCCTTTATTGGCAAGCACAAAAGGATGATCTGACACTCACTATCTTAGGTTCCGTGCACGTTGGGGACGAGAGTATGTACCCACTTCCTTCAGCGATCACCGATGCGCTAAAAAACAGTGATGGGTTAGTTATCGAAACGGATATCAGAAAGTCTGATGGCGTTGTATATCCCCGCAACAAACTCACGACTGCCGATGTACTCAATACAGAACAGTTGCAATTATTAATCGACATCTCAAAATCATTGGATATGCCGACGCAACAACTGCTTAGCTCACCGCCTTGGGCGACATCTCTTTCCATACAGATGCAGCAGTTAAAAAATCTTGGTTATGGGTCCGCAGGAGGCGTTGATGCGACGCTAGCTTACAAAGCGACTATCCAAGATGTCCCGGTGATCAGTTTAGAGCCACTACAATTCCAAATAGACCTGATGACAAAACAAAAGGATGACGGTAAGGAATGGTTAGTCAGTAGCCTTGAGGAATTTGACCAAACTGATCATGTGGTTCATTGCCTAATTGAAAGCTGGAAAGCGGGTGATTTAGCGAAGCTGGAAGCCTTCGCAGAGCTGTCTGAGATGTCGCCTGAACTCGAGAAAGCATTCTTAACTGATCGCAATATCGACTGGGCAAACAAACTAGCAGCCAATGATTGGAAACTCGACTCAAAAGGGAACTACTTGATTGTGGTTGGTGCCTTACACCTAGTTGGAGAAGGCAACCTTTTACACTTGTTAAAAGAGAAAGGTTTTAATGTCACTCAACAATCACAAAGCCAACAGGCTCAGTGTCAATTTGAGATTAGTGACGACAGCTAGTTCAACTCGAAGCCATGACCTTCTCCTAATATAAGCATTACCTAATAACAGAATCATTACATTTAATAGCACCATTGGGGTGCTATTATCTTTCGCTCTTTCTACCTACGGCGTTGTTCGAATGAAACCAGTACTTTTTGCTTTCCCTTTAGCCCTCACGATGCTGATGCCCTCAATAGCCTCAGCCAAAGAAACGTGCACCATTGAACAGTTTCAGGCTATAGATATTCAACCTGATGCTAAAGGCGGTGTCTTAGATAAAGAAAGCGGGCAGTTTTTGATTACAGAGAAACCACCGATGCGCTGCGCCAATATTAAGTTCACAACATCGACAACACGAAACCGCATTGCAAGCCAAATGAATGGGAATTTTGAAGCGAGCTTTTACGATAACCAAACGGGTAACTCTCACTCGGTGACGTTTGATGAAAATGAGGTAAAGGCAGGTTACATTCGAATAGGCCCTAATAAACCAGCTGAAGCGTATGTTTGCTTTGTTACTTCAGAGACTCCAATCAAAAACATCACCTGTGATGTCAGGTAAACAGGTTTGGGGCTACTGGCTATTGGGTCAACCCTTGTCTCTATAAAGGGCATTTAGAACAACAAGAGATTCCCGACTCGCTCTAGGGAATGACGTACATACCGGAAAGCAAAAAAGCCGTAGCACCTTCTACTACAAAGAGTGCTACGGCTTTCTTTAATATGGCCGATGAAGAGCTTATTTTGAACATCAGGCGAACCCCATCTCGATTCAAATCCCATTTCCCATACTCTGAAACGACGAAAGCCTACTCAATGAGCAGGCTTTCTTAATGTGGCCGGTGAGAGGGATTCGATTGGACTGGCATTCCAGCCCCATCCTCATGTTCTAAACCAGATTAAAATACAAAAAAGCCGTAGCATCTCTGCTACGGCTTTCTTTAATGTGGTCGGTGAAGAGGGATTCGAACCCCCGACCCTCTGGTCCCAAACCAGATGCGCTACCAAGCTGCGCTATTCACCGAGATATCTAACTGGCTCATTGCCTGTCGATGGAGCGTATGATACGGGTTCTGAATTTATCCGCAAGGGCTTTTTCTTATATTTATTGCGATTTTGAATCGTTCGAACAAAAGACATACAACAACGAGCATGATGTGACGAAAAACACACAGTTACCAACAAGTATTTAACTTATGAAACAGGATTGATCCAGATCAGTGAATTGATAATGCTTGTTAATACACTAAGCCATGTCATATAACTTTGAGGTATACACATGGACTTTTGGCTAGATCTCCTATTTGGTAATGCGGTGGGACTATCTTCAATGATAGTAATCTTCGGGGCTCTGGGTCTCATGATGTTTTATGGAGGCTTCTTCATATACAAAGTTATGACTGAAAAATCTCCTCACTAGAATCGCTCTGCCTAAATCATTTACTTTTAAGTATTCTTTTACTTTATAAGTAAATGTCAAAACGCTTTGCACCGGAGCAGACTTATTGTCTTCTCCGGTTTTTTCATTTTTAAACCTAACCTCAACTTAGGTATACTTACCCTATCCTTCTCCAACTTGAGATACACACTATGTCTCATGATGATGACTTAGATCTATTCCAAGAAATGATGGGCGATGTTAAACGTATCGACCATGACACCGCTGAACACCAGAAAGTACACCGAGTCACCGAATCTCACCTTGCTAAGCGTGAAGCCGCTATGTGGCTGTCTGACGACGAGAAAGACTACTTATCATTAGACTATTCGCCAATGATCAAGCCAGACGATGTTGTTGCTTATAAAAAAGACGGTGTACAAGAAGGCGTATACAAAAAGCTGCGCCTAGGAAAATACCCTATTCAAGCCAAGCTCGACCTTCATAGGAAAACACTGAAAGACGCACGTAACGAAGTGCTTTCATTTTTGCGTCAGTGTTTAAGAATGGATGTTCGTACCGTCATCATTGTTCATGGTAAGGGTGAGCGTTCGAATCCACCTGCAATGATGAAAAGCTACGTGGCAAATTGGCTAACACAAATCAACGACGTTCAATGTGTTCATTCTGCTCAGCAATTTCATGGTGGTACGGGCGCAGTCTACGTAATGCTCAGAAAGAGTAATGAGAAAAAGCTAGAGAACAGAGAGCGCCATCAAAAACGCACCAGTTAATAGGTTGAGATAGATAAATGGACTAGTAACGATTTTGCATCAAGATCGATATTTCGTGCCTAGACTCACACCAAGTGCTAAAATTACCTCAGTTAACGAATTTCAACTCAAAGCAACTATCCAAAGGTTGCTTTTTGTTTATCTACATTTCCGTTGTGAAACGCTAAGAGAATATCATGTCACAAGAATCCCAAGCTAAACGCCTTAATAAATACATCAGTGAAACTGGTTTTTGCTCACGCCGCGAAGCCGATAAACTGATTGATGCAGGCCGAGTTACTATTAACGGTAAGATCCCTGAAATGGGTACTAAAGTCTTGCCAGGTGATGATGTTGAGATCGACAATAAGCCTGTTCGCTCAAAAGAGAAGCCGATTTACATTGCTCTCAATAAACCAACAGGTATCACCTGTACGACTGAGCGTGATATTCCTGGCAACATCGTCGACTTTATTGGCCACCACAAGCGCATTTTCCCGATTGGTCGTCTAGATAAGCCTTCTGATGGCCTTATCTTCCTAACCAATGACGGCGACATCGTAAACAAGATCCTACGTGCAGGTAACAACCACGAGAAAGAATACGTGGTGCGTGTAGATAAGCCGATTACGACGGAATTCTTGAAGCAAATGAGCGCTGGCGTTCATATCCTTGATACAGTCACCTTGCCATGTAAGGTTGAGAAAGAGACTAAGTTCTCATTCCGAATTACGCTAACACAAGGCCTTAACCGCCAAATTCGTCGTATGTGTGAAGCGCTCGGTTATGAAGTATTTAAGCTACGCCGTGTTCGTATTATGAACATCTCATTAGACGGTATTCCTAACGGAAAATGGCGCTACCTGAGCGAAGAAGAGATCACTGAGATCTTAGCGATGTGTGAAGGCTCAGTAAGTACGGAAGATGCGTCAAAAATGAACGCGAAAGGTCAACGCATTCGCAAAGCGACTGACGCGAAACTTTTTGATAGCCGTGAAGAGAACCAAGCTTCAACAGCGCGCCGTAATCAAAACGAGAACCGTACACGCACCTACCGCGGTAACAATGCGGATGAATTCCGTCATGCACCTAATTCAAAGCGTGGCCGCAATTCATCGAATGGTGAAAGCGGTGGTAATACCGAGAACTGGAAATCGAACTCTCGTTCAGAGCGTTCTAATTCAGATAGAAATCGTTCGGATCGCAATCGCACAGATCGCGATAATACCGATCGTAGAAGCGGGAAGCCGGCAAACCGCAGCCAAGATTCAAACAGACCGAACAAACCTGCACCAAAGCGTGTTGGTGGTACTTTAGGTCTGAAGAAGTAGTCTGAATCAGTAAGACGAGACTCTCGATATAAAAACGCCCGCTAGATTAGTCTAGCGGGCGTTTTTGTTGGTCATTCGATAGTTTTATCATCATGACGACGACAATCTATAAACATAAATCAGCAAACTGGCCGCGAGTCAGAAGTGTTAAGTCTTTTGGGTCTAATTCAATCTCTAGCCCACGCTTACCTGCACTCACACATATCGTTTCAAAATCTGTCGCACTGGAATGAACGAAGGTAGGCAGTGCTTTCTTCTGTCCAAGCGGACTAATGCCACCAACAACATAGCCCGTGGTTTTCTGAGCAATCTCAGGATCGGCCATCTCTGCTTTTTTGCCTTTCGCTGCTTTAGCGGCAAGCTTTAGATTTAGCTTCTGGTCGACAGGAATAACGGCAACCGCCAAATCTTTCGCCACACCATTCAAGCAGAACAACAGCGTTTTGAATACACGTTTGGGATCTTGACCAAGCGCTTCAACGGCTTCTAAACCATAGTTCGTATTATTCGCATCATGATGATACTGGTGCACACTATGAGCGATTTTCTTTTTCTTGGCGAGATTGATTGCAGGGGTCATAACAAATCCAAACGATAGATAAACAAAAAGCGACGCCGAGGCGTCGCTTTAGTTAAATTTATCATGGTGCTAGAGTCAATCTAATTTAGCACCTATTGATACAATTACTTGTAAACCATTTGGCCTGAAGGCGCGTACTTGTTCACGTCAACCGGGCTGTTTGCTTCTAGGTACTCTTTCAGTACTTCAGCATCAACAAAACCAGTATTTACGTAACCTGGGTGGTCAGACAGTTTAGGGTAACCGTCACCACCAGCAGCGTTAAAGCTTGGTACTGTGAAACGGTATGTTTCGTCTAGACGAAGCTGTTTGCCACCGATGAATACATTCGATACTTCACCGTTCGCTACTGTCATTGAAATGCCAGCGAATTGAGCGTAAGCACCAGAATCGATTGGTTTAGTCGCGACTACGTTTAAGTAATCTAGAACTTCTTTACCCGTCATGTCTGTGTAAGTCAGGATGTTTGCAAAAGGTTGTACTGTTAGCACGTCTTTGTAAGTGACATTACCGGCTTCAATTGAGTCACGAACGCCACCAGAGTTCATCACAGCGAAGTCTGCTTTTGCACGCTCCATGTGAGAAGTCGCAATTAAACGACCTAGGTTGGTCTGTTGGAAGCGAACGACGTTACGATCGCCTTCAAGCTTGCCATTTGTCTCTGCGATTTGAACTTCTAGCTGTGCTTGACCTTGCTCTTGGAAAGGACGTAGGAATTCAAGTAGCTCTGGGTCTTGTGCGATTTCATCTTGAATAAGAACACGTTGCTTCTTACCGTCAATCTTAACTTTCTTCTTAAGGTTAACTGGAATCAGGTCGTAGCTCACCATTTCTAGTTCGCCGTTACGGAATTCGTAATCAGCACGACCTACGTACTTGCCCCACTCATGAGCTTGAACGATGTAAGTACCATTCTGTACGTCAGGCTTACACTCATCACCCGGCTTGAAGTTTTTCTTCGCAACGTTAGGGCCTTCCATACATACAGGCTCTTGAGAGTGACCACCAACGATCATATCTAGATCGCCTTCGTTTAGGTAACGAGCAAGTGCTACATCACCCGGTGCGTTAACACCACGTTGGCCGTTTTCGTAGTGACCCATGTGAGTCACAGCGAAGATTAAATCTGGCTTCTCTGTTTCTTTAAGTTCAGCGATCAGCTTCTTCGCTTCTTCTTTAGGGTCACGGAAGTCAATGCTCGCTATGAACTCAGGGTTACCGATTTTTGCCGTATCTTCAGTTGTTAGACCGATAACCGCAATCTTGATACCTTGCTTTTCAAACATCTCGTAAGCTTGGAACTTGCGTTCACCTGTTGCTTTGTCATAGATGTTTGCAGATAGCATTGGGAAGTTAGCCCAGTCGATCTGTTTTTGTAGTACGTCTAATGAGTTATCAAACTCGTGGTTACCCAATGCCATTGCATCGTAACCAATTTTATTCATACCTTTGAAATCAGGTTCTGCATCCTGAAGATCTGACTCTGGCACACCGGTGTTGATGTCACCACCAGATAGAAGCAACACGCTACCGCCTTCTGCTTCAACTTCAGCACGAAGTTGGTCAACAAGCGTTTTACGCGCAGACATGCCGTATTCACCGTATTTGTTCTGCCAAAAACGACCATGGTTGTCGTTAGTGTGTAGAACCGTTAGCTTGTAAGTTTCGTCTTGGTTCCAATCTTGAGTTGATTGAGACGCACACCCAGCTAGAGTAGCTAGGATTGCAGCACTTAGTGCTGTCTTTAGAATAAGGCGTTGCTTCATTGTCATACCTTTGAACTTTTTAGGGGAATCCACTGCTTTTTATAATCTATTGCGACCCCTTTCCTGGAGTTCGAACAATAAGACTTCAACATGACTAATCTTAAATTAACATTCTAGATGTAACACGACGATTTCATATTTATGTCGAATTGGTCACGCATAGATCGGCAGTTAAGTGTAACAAAATTATGAGATTACACTCAAACTTCCCCTGCATCACAGGCAATCGTTTACTTATAAAGTGTGATGAACATCAGTAATTTACTATAAACAGGACAGACCTCACACACCTATACCACTTTCTTAGGGAATCAGAGGTTCTGTTAACAAAGAATTAATCATCTGCCGTGGATTAGTACTCTGAAAAACAGGTTAGCTAACGACTACACAGCTTAGTCATCGAAAAACAACTTGGTCATCGTCAAAATAGGCCGAGGCTTCAGTGAACTGAACGGATGTCCCGTTAAAAAAAACGCCCAACTCTAAGAGTTGGGCGTTTATCTTATGCTGTTAAATAACCACTTAAACTCACTAACATTAGCGATTTAATGCTCGTTATTTAGCATCAGCCAAAGCTATTTGATATCGATGTGGTCGAAGCCTTTGATAAGGTCATCAAGTGCTTTCATTTGCTTCAAGAACGGCTCTAGTTTATCTAGAGGTAGCGCCGATGGGCCATCACAACGTGCTTGATCAGGGTTAGGGTGAGCCTCAAGAAACAGACCCGCAATACCCGTCGCAAGACCCGCTTTAGCAAGCTCAACGGTTTGCTCACGACGACCGCCAGAGGCAGCACCTGATGGATCACGCATTTGAAGTGCGTGAGTCACATCAAAGATAATTGGGCTGCCGTTTGATGATTTTTTCATTACACCGAAACCAAGCATATCAACAACTAAGTTGTCATAACCCATGCAAGAACCACGTTCACAAAGAATGATGTTGTCGTTGCCACACTCAGCAAACTTATCAACAATATTACCCACTTGATCTGGGCTCATGAACTGAGGCTTCTTCACGTTGATTACAGCGCCGGTCTTAGCCATCGCTTCAACAAGGTCAGTTTGACGAGCAAGAAACGCTGGAAGCTGGATTACATCAACCACATCTGCAACAGGCTGAGCTTGTGCTTCTGTGTGGATATCCGTGATAATTTTCACGCCAAAGGTATCTTTCAGTTCTTGGAAGATTTTAAGACCTTCTTCCATACCTGGACCACGGTATGAGTGAACTGAGCTGCGGTTTGCTTTATCGAAAGACGCCTTAAATACGTAAGGGATGCCCAACTTATCTGTGACTTTCACGTAATGCTCACAGATCTGCATTGCTAGATCGCGAGATTCAAGAACGTTCATGCCTGCAAATAGCGTAAATGGCTTGTCGTTAGCAATTGGCATATCACCAATGTGAACTGTTTTCTGTTCCATCATATTCTCTCTAAATAATTATTAATTAGTGAACAACCACTGTCTTTTCGTTCATAACGTTCACTTGAGATTTCAGTAACTCAGATGCAGGGTCATCTGGGCATTGGTCGATAAAGTATTGATAATCCGTTGCTGCAACTTGATGACAGTCTAGCTGCTGATAAATAAAGCCACGGTCACGGATTTCGTACGGATCATCCGGCACAAACGTTAACGCAAGATCGGTACACTTCAATGCAAGCGTATAGCGCTCTTCTCGCAGTAATGCACTCTTAAGCAACGCTAGCCACTTACCAATAATCGTTGGGTGGTCGGCAACCTCTAAGTGTTCCGCTTTCACCTTAGCGAGTGGGCCATCATGTCCGATTAACCAAGCTCGTAAAGTTTGTACGCCAACATACTCACCGTTGTAAGGGTTAATATAGACGGCTGCTTGCCCGTACCAACTCACTTTAAGTAAGAATTGAGTCGGAAAAGAGACGCCCTCTACAGGGAAGCCTAGCTTGCGACCTAGAAAAAGAAAAATCGCACCAAGACTCACTGGGATGCCTTTCTTTCTCTCGAGCACTTTATCGATGAATGCGTTTTCCGAAGAGAAGTACGCATCTTTATCGCCAGCAAAACCCCACTCGTAAAAGAATAGTCGAATAAAAGATTCAAACTTCTGCTGCTCATCGGTTTCATTAACCAAAGCAAACTCAGCGTCTTTTAACAATCTCGCCAGTTCTTGCTCAGCCCAGCTGTCTTGAGTTTCTGGGTTAATCGCTTTATTTAAGATCAATGCACCTTCAGCTAACTCTAGCTGGTCAAAGTCTTCATCAAAAAATTCGTACATACGTAACTAACCGAAATAGGGAGATAATTAACCGAAAAATGTTGGTGTCTTCGTCATTGCAATTTTGCCTGCCATCGCTAACCAGCCAAGCGCACCAAAAAAAGAGAAAACTCTCAATAGCTTGTTTTTACCCAACTTAAGTGCAAAGAAGCCCAGTGCGATGTAAGCCATAACACAAGTTAGTTTTTCGGTTAACCATGGCGCTGCTGGTGTAAATGGAATAAAGCCAGTGATAAAAATCAAACCAATACCCGATAGCAGCAGCAACGAGTCATTGATATGAGGGAAACGCTGCAAGAAAGGATGCTTAAGCTTTGGTGAGTTAACCATCATCAGAGCGAAACGAATCGAAAGAAGTAGCGCGCTTATAGCAATCGTTAGTAGGTGAAAATGTTTTAAACCTTCGTACATGGTATTCCTTTATATTTTTTATATGTGCTTTCGTTAACACGAGCCAAACAATACCCGTTAATGCCCTGTATTTCTGCGTTAATTCTCTGTATTTCCGCGTTAAGTGCATTATCGAGTTAAGTGTATTGTCGAGGTTAAAGGTATCAATTTAGCAAGTTCATCATCTGTTGCTCACTAGATGATGAACAGCAGCCTATGAACAGTAACGACCCAATGTCACTCGGTCATTACCACCGTAATCTTTTTCTGTAACCACATCCAAGTAGCCCAGTTGTTGCATTATCTCACGTACCGCCAAGCCTTGGTCATAGCCGTGTTCAAATGCTAGCCAGCCTTCGTTTTCTAAAAAACCGCGTGCGTTTTCAGAGATGTATCGAATATCAGCTAAACCTTTCTCTTCAGCAACTAACGCTGTGATCGGTTCAAAACGCACATCACCTTGAGATAAATGAGGGTCATTCTTCTCAATGTAAGGTGGGTTCGAGACAATCAACGAGAACTTCACAGCTTCTTCTTCAGAATTCACCGACTTCAAAGGCTCAAACCAACTGCCGTGTAAAAAGGTGGCGTTGGTGATGTTCAAGCGTTGTGCATTTTCTGTAGCAAGTTGCTGCGCTTCAGGGCGAAGATCAATGCCCGTTACTGGTCGATTCGGCATCTCAGACGCCAATGCTAACGCGATAGCACCTGTGCCCGTGCCTAAATCTAGAATCGCACCTTGTTTGCCGTAGGTTTTATCCAAAGCGACTTCAACCAAACGCTCGGTATCCGGGCGCGGGATTAAAGTAGAAGGAGAAACTTTTAACGGCAGCGACCAAAACTCACGTTCACCAACAATATAAGCCACAGGCTCACCGGTTAAGCGACGTTTTAGAAGGGTATGGAATTCGGATTCTTGTTCTGAAGTGAGATGCTTCTCAGGCCAAGTCAGTAGGTAAGATCTAGGTTTATCTAAAGCGTGACAAAGCAGTACCGCAGCATCAAGCGAGGGCGATGTGTTATCGCCCTCTTGAAGCTGTACGATTGCTGACTTTAAAGCACTTTCAACCGTATATGCTGACTGCATACTGGTTAGTTGTTCTCTGCAAGTGCAGCAAGCTGATCGGCTTGGTGCTCTTGAAGTACAGGATCAAGCAAGCTTTGCATGTCACCTTCAAGTACTTCGTTAAGACGGTAAATTGTAAGGTTGATACGGTGATCCGAAACACGGCCTTGTGGGTAGTTGTACGTACGAATACGGTCACTACGGTCACCCGAACCTAGTAGGTTACGACGTGTATCAGAAACCGCTGCCGCGCGGCGCTCTTCTTCTGCTTGAACAATACGAGCAGCAAGAACAGCCATCGCTTTCGCTTTATTTTTATGCTGAGAACGCTCGTCCTGACACTCTACTACTGTACCCGTTGGTAAGTGAGTAATACGGATTGCTGAATCCGTGGTGTTAACGTGCTGACCACCCGCGCCTGATGCACGGAAAGTATCAATTTTAAGATCGCCCGCTTTGATTTCAGGCAGATCAGCTTCTGGGATCTCAGGCATAACTGCAACTGTACATGCTGACGTGTGAACACGGCCTTGAGATTCAGTTTCAGGTACACGTTGTACACGGTGACCGCCCGACTCAAACTTCATGGTGCCGTAAACAGCATCGCCGCTTACCTTAGCGATCATCTCTTTGTAGCCGCCTTGTTCAGAAGCATTGCTGCTCATGATTTCAACGCGCCAACCTTTCTTCTCAGCAAACTTAGAGTACATACGGAACAGGTTGCCCGCGAAGATACCCGCTTCATCACCACCCGCGCCTGCACGGATTTCAAGGAAACAGTTGCGCTCATCGTTTGGATCTTTTGGAATCAGAAGAATCTGTAGCTCATCAGTCAAACGTTCAATCGCCGCTTTTGCGTCTTTGATTTCGTCTTGAGCCATTTCACGCATTTCAGCGTCATCTTCGTTCGCCATCTCTTCAGCAGCTTCTAGATCTTCTTGAGCTTGCTGGTATGACTGGAAGCAAGCCGTCACTTCTTCTAGTTGAGAGTACTCTTTAGAAAGTGCACGGAATTTGTCTTGATTCCCGATTACATCTGGATCACCAAGTAGATGTTGAACTTCTTCATAGCGTTCAACAAGTGTTTCAAGCTTTACTAGAATCGAGGCTTTCATAATGTCTTATTCTGTTGGAGGTCTAATATTATTGAGGGTTTTCTAAGCCCAAACTCTGTCTAATGACCATTAATTTTGCAGGTTCTCCTTGCTCTGCTGCACTTTGAAGTGCGCGCGTTGGAGCATGGATCAATTTGTTTGTGAGCTTATTGCTTAGCTCAAGTAAGACTTTTTCAGGGTCACCGCCAGCGGCAAGTGATTGTAAACTCTTACTTAATAATTCTTCTCGGATTTCGTTGGCCGATTTACGGTAGTCACGAATACTGTCTACTGCTTGCAGTGAACGCATCCAACTCATGAATGCCGCACTTTCTTCGCTAACTATTGCTTCCGCTTGAATCGCTTCCACTTTGCGTTGTTCAATGTTGCCATCAACAATCGACTGCAGATCATCCACAGAATAAAGGTAGGCGTCGTTTAATTCGCCGACCTGCGATTCCACATCACGTGGAACGGCAATATCAACCAATAACATCGGCTGATGCTTTCGTGTTTTTAGAGCAGTCTCAACCATACCCTTACCGATAATAGGCAATGGACTTGCGGTTGAGCTAATTACGATGTCCGCTCGATGAAGATGATCAGGGATCTCATTCAAGCTGATCACTTCAGCACCAAATTCTTCTGCTAGCCCTAGAGCACGTTCTCGAGTTCGGTTCGCCACAATCATTTTTGTACAGCCATTCGCCGAAAGGTGCTTAGCCACCAGCTCAATGGTTTCACCCGCACCAACCAGTAACACGGTTGAATCTGCGATGGATTCAAAAATATGCTTGGCTAAGGTACAGGCTGCGTAAGCTACAGAAACCGCGCTTCCGCCGATTTCAGTTTCAGTTCGAACACGCTTCGCAACAGAAAATGATTTCTGGAATAGTTTTTCCATTGAAGCATCAACGGATTTGTTCTCTCGCGAGTCTGTATAAGCTTGCTTCACCTGACCTAAGATCTGTGGTTCACCCAATACTAAAGAGTCCAAGCCACAAGCTACGCGCATTAAGTGTTTAATCGCCGCCTGCTCTTCATGGACATAAATGCTCGGTTTTAGCTCTTCAGGGCTCACTTGATGGAAAACTGACAACCAATCGATGAGCTTGTTTTTTGCCACGCCTTTGACGTCACAATACAATTCAGTTCGATTACAGGTAGAAAGTATGACACTTCCATTTACGTGTGCATTTGCGTTAAGTTGCTTGAGTGCCTCAGATAATTTATCTGGACCAAAAGCGACTTTTTCTCGCAATTCAACCGACGCTGTATTGTGATTGATACCTACGGCAAGCAAAGACATGTATCAGAAGTTCTCGATCAGGGAATGGAAACAAGGGGCGAATTTTACTTGATGCATGGCTCTATTTAAAGAGCAAGCGGGATTTGTTTTCCTGAGTTCGTGAATTCAATGCTATAGTTGAAGCGTTTTTTAGATAAATTTGAACAAGTTGTGAGCAAATATGAGCAAACTTCGTAGAATCACGTCTCTTATTTTTATGACCATAATTATGGTGGGTTGCTCGTCTATACCTGAACAACCGACCAGTGTTGAGTGGCAAAGTCACCAAGATCGGCTTTTACAGATAGAAAACTATCAAGCCTCAGGCAAGCTCGCTTACATTTCTCCAGAGCAACGCCAAAGCCTAAATTTCATTTGGAAACATTCCCCAAATCAGAGTCAATTGAGGCTCACTACTTTCCTTGGTCAAACCGCCTTGAACCTCACAATTGACAGTTCGGGTGCCAAGGTAGTCACTTATGATGATCAGGTGTTCACTCACGCAAGTGCATCCGTATTGGTAGAGCAACTTACTGGATTACAGATTCCCATTGACCATTTACCACAATGGTTCCTTGGCATTCCAGATCAAGCCGATAGCTACCAATTGAACACCACCAACACGCTTGAATCTATCACCAAACAAGTCAGCAGCCAGCTATGGACACTGAACTTCGCTAATTATCGAAATACTGAGATGCAGAGTAAACACCTCTCAGATGAAGACAACACTAATGTAGAAAGCATCCCCCTCCCTACTCGATTGTCATTCAAGCAAGACGATAACAAAATCAACATTGTAGTTTCGAAGTGGACACTGAAAAAATGATAACAACGCCAACGCATTGGCCTTCTCCGGCTAAACTGAATCTATTTCTTTACATCACAGGTCGACGTGACAACGGCTATCACGAGCTTCAAACTTTGTTTCAGTTTGTTGATTTTGGCGATGAACTAACGGTTGCCGTTAATGAAGAAACGAACTCAATCACAATCACACCGGAAATACCAGGCGTTGCAACAGAAGACAACCTGATTTGGAAAGCCGCGACCGCTCTTCAACAATATACATCGACTTCTTTCGGTGCCGATATTGAGCTTAAGAAAGTACTTCCGATGGGAGGTGGCATTGGTGGAGGCTCTTCAAATGCCGCAACCGTGTTGGTCGCACTTAACTATCTATGGCAACTCAACCTGTCTGATGATCAGCTCGCAGAGATCGGATTGAAACTTGGCGCTGACGTTCCTGTGTTCGTTCGAGGCCATGCAGCCTTTGCGGAAGGGGTTGGAGAACAGCTTCAGCCCGCTAATCCGGATGAAAAATGGTATCTTGTTGTTAAGCCTCAAGTGAGCATAGCAACTGTAGACATATTCACGCATTCAGAATTAACTCGAAATACGCCGAAGCGAGCGCTATCAACGCTTCTAGAGCAAGAATACGTAAACGATTGCGAAAAAATTGTGCGAATGCTGTACCCAGAGGTTGATAAGCAACTTTCATGGCTGCTACAATACGCGCCGTCGAGATTGACTGGCACTGGTTCGTGCGTTTTTGCTGAATTTAGCAGCAAAAAAGAAGCCGAATTGGTGTTGGAACAACTGCCTGACACAGTTTCCGCTTTTGTAGCGAAAGGACGAAACATTTCTCCTTTAAAAGAAACTTTGGCTGAATACCACTCAGCCCACCCACAATCTATTTAAAACTGGACGCAACCCGAGGTTTCCACCGTGCCTGATATGAAGCTATTTGCTGGTAACGCAACACCTGAACTAGCCCAACGTATTGCTGATCGTCTATACATCTCTCTTGGCGATGCTACTGTAGACCGTTTTTCTGATGGCGAAGTCGCTGTTCAAATCAATGAAAACGTTCGTGGTAGCGATGTATTCCTGATTCAATCAACTTGTGCACCAACCAATGACAACCTAATGGAATTGGTGGTAATGATTGACGCAATGCGCCGTGCTTCTGCTGGCCGTATTACTGCTGTAATCCCTTACTTCGGTTATGCCCGTCAAGATCGTCGTGTACGTTCTGCTCGTGTGCCAATTACTGCAAAAGTTGTTGCAGATTTCCTTTCTAACGTTGGCGTTGACCGCGTTCTTACTATCGACCTACACGCAGAGCAAATCCAAGGCTTCTTCGATGTACCTGTTGATAACATCTTCGGCACTCCAGTTCTTCTAGAAGACATGGCGAACCGTGGCTTAGAAAACCCAGTTGTGGTTTCTCCAGACCTTGGTGGTGTTGTACGTGCTCGTGCTACTGCTAAAGCGCTAGGTGATGTTGACATCGCTATCGTTGATAAGCGTCGTCCACGTGCTAACGTTTCTGAAGTAATGAACCTAATCGGTGATGTTGAAGGCCGTGACTGTGTGATCGTTGATGACATGATCGATACGGGTGGCACACTATGTAAAGCAGCTGAAGCGCTAAAAGAGCGCGGTGCTAAGCGTGTATTCGCTTACGCAACTCACGCTGTTTTCTCTGGTACTGCTGCGAACAACATCAAGAACTCTGTTCTAGACCAAGTTATCGTAACGGATTCTATCTCTCTATCTCCAGAGATGGCTGCGACGGGTAAAGTGACAACACTTAGCCTTTCTCGCATGCTTGCTGAAGCGATTCGTCGTATCAGCAACGAAGAATCAATCTCAGCGATGTTCAACTAATCAAAGCCCAATAGCTTTTTTTACAAAAGCTTGGTTTTAGAAACACGCGAGAGAAAGATATTAAGCACTTCAGTCAATGAAGTGCTTTTTTTATGTCTGAGTAATATTGCACTGCTAGTTATCACAAACAGGAATAATCGCGCAGCTATCAGCTAGCTCGCACCTTTTTCATAAACTGTGATATCATACGGCGCTTTTTGAAATCCCAAGAGAGATCCATACCTTGAGCCAACAAATAAAACTTCTCGTTGGACTGGCTAATCCAGGTCCAGAATACGCCAAAACTCGCCACAACGCGGGCGCTTGGGTAGTTGAAGAATTAGCGCGTGTACATAACGTGACACTAAAGAACGAACCAAAGTTCTTTGGCCTAACGGGTCGTATCATGGTTCACGGTGAAGATCTTCGTTTGCTGATCCCAACGACTTTTATGAACTTGTCAGGCAAAGCAGTTGCAGCCTTAGCAAAGTTCTACCAAATTAAACCAGAAGAGATCATGGTCGCTCACGATGAGTTAGATCTGCCTCCTGGTATTGGAAAGTTTAAAAAAGGTGGTGGTCATGGCGGACATAATGGTCTGAAAGACATCATCAGCAAGCAGGGTAACAATAAAGAATTCTATCGTCTTAGATTAGGCATCGGCCATCCAGGACACAAAGATAAAGTTGCAGGTTATGTATTAGGCAAAGCTCCTCAAAAAGAGCAAGAGTGTATCGAGGCCGTCGTTGACGAATCGGTTCGCAGCCTAGACATCTTATTAAAAGATGGCCTACCAAAAGCACAAAATCGCTTACATACGTTCAAAGCAGAATAAGGTTTATATCATGGGTTTTAAATGTGGCATCGTTGGTCTACCAAACGTTGGTAAGTCAACTCTGTTTAACGCACTGACTAAAGCAGGCATCGAAGCAGCAAACTTTCCATTTTGTACGATCGAACCAAACACAGGTATCGTTCCGGTTCCAGATCTACGCTTAGATGCATTAGCAAAAATTGTTAATCCACAGAAGATCCTTCCAACGACAATGGAATTCGTAGATATCGCGGGCCTAGTTGCTGGCGCATCTAAAGGTGAAGGTCTTGGTAACAAATTCCTAGCTAATATCCGTGAAACTGACGCTATCGGTCACGTTGTACGCTGCTTTGAAAATGAAAACATTGTTCACGTTGCTGGCAAAGTATCTCCAATTGAAGATATCGAAGTGATCAACCTAGAACTTGCACTGGCTGACTTAGACAGCTGTGAGCGTGCAATTCAACGTAACGCAAAGAAAGCGAAAGGCGGCGACAAAGACGCTAAATTCGAAATCACTGTACTAGAAAAGCTACTTCCAGTTCTAACTGAAGGTGGTATGGCACGTACTGTTGAACTTGGCAAAGAAGAAGCGGCAGCAATCGGCTACCTAAACTTCCTAACGCTTAAGCCAACAATGTACATCGCAAACGTTGCAGAAGATGGTTTTGAAAATAACCCATACCTAGACGCTGTTCGTGAATACGCAGAAAACGAAAACAACGTTGTTGTTGCTGTTTGTGCAGCAATCGAATCAGAGCTTTCTGAGCTTGATGACGAAGATCGCGAAGAGTTCCTTGCGGATATGGGTATCGAAGAACCAGGTCTTAACCGAGTGATCCGCTCTGGTTACGAACTACTGACTCTTCAGACTTACTTCACAGCTGGTGTTAAAGAAGTTCGTGCTTGGACAATCCCTGTAGGTGCAACTGCGCCACAAGCAGCGGGTAAGATCCACACAGACTTCGAGAAAGGTTTCATCCGTGCTGAAGTTGTTGGATTCGATCACTTCATCGAATTTAACGGTGAGAGCGGTGCGAAAGACGCAGGTAAATGGCGCCTTGAAGGTAAAGAATACATCGTTAAAGATGGTGACGTTGTTCACTTCCGCTTCAATGTATAATTCTGATTAAACATCTAGAAAAAAGGCCAGTGAATTCACTGGCCTTTTTGTTTTTCCCCTTTCTAAATTGTCCCTCACCAGAAAGTTAACTTCCTATATATATCGCCTTTTAGACCTGTTTTTTGTCGACAAATACGCCTCTTTGCCTAAAAAGAAACCGAACAGATGTTTATTCGCGATTTATTCAAAAAAAAAGTTGACGGGTTTCACTCAACTCCGCATAATGCGCCCCGTTCACAGCGAAGCGGCAACGTTTCGAAATGAGCAACAATATGGAAATGGCTACTTAGCTCAGTTGGTTAGAGCACATCACTCATAATGATGGGGTCGCAGGTTCAAATCCCGCAGTAGCCACCATTTCCTAAGCACTCTATTTGATATTAAAGTTTGTCTTTAGTAACAAAGAGTTTTTAGGAAATAACGCGGTCGTGGCGGAATTGGTAGACGCACCAGATTTAGGTTCTGGCGCCGAGAGGTGTGAGAGTTCAAGTCTCTCCGACCGCACCATATTGAGATATCTTAATTGATATCATTGTTGGGCTATCGCCAAGCGGTAAGGCACCGGCTTTTGATGCCGGCATTCCCTGGTTCGAATCCAGGTAGCCCAGCCACAATTTAAAGTGTAATTATCTTTAAAAAGATAATGGCATTGAAAGCAAGATTATATTATATTGTCTCGCTCTCAGATGGCTACTTAGCTCAGTTGGTTAGAGCACATCACTCATAATGATGGGGTCGCAGGTTCAAATCCCGCAGTAGCCACCATTCTTTCTTCGAGAAAGAAAAGACAACGTTATATTGAATTACCAATATTCAGTATGACTATAAAGATTTGCT
>NZ_JBFRPB010000022.1:0-179885 GCF_041471785.1 Vibrio sp. 10N.261.51.C6
TTAATTTTCCGGATTGGTATAATATACGCCATTAGCAAAGCCGCGGATTCTCCTACTTACCAAAACAGCGCGTGTTGGGAGTCTAAACCTCCAACCTTTCCATATACTAAGCCTCAGCAGAAATACTGGGGCTTTTTTGTATCTGCTGCTTCTACGAAGTAATGTTGGGATAACTAGGCGCTCCTAGCTCACCTGCGTGCTCGAATCTCCGGAGTGCCTACTCATTCCAGCCTTGCCATATTTAAGACTCTAGTCTGCACGTCTCGGCAGAAATGCTAGCGCTTTTTATTCCTGTCATTTTTACAAGTATCACTTGAAGTACCATGTGTTCCTTTAGCTATCTCTATCGAACACTGATTTAGTGCAGCCTTGCTGTATTTAATGACTTAGTTCAAAGCTAAAGCTTTCTGTTCACCACTCATCTAGCTCCGTAGTCCTGTTAATAACTAACGCTATTCTAGCGAGACGTTGAGTCCCGTTATTTTTGTTTCCAGGTGAAAGGTGAAGCCTTTCGATTGAAGCTTATATAACTTGAGAGTGGGTTATTGGGTAGACTAGCGAGTGCGCACAAGAACGAGTTCTCTGTATGACTTAAGCTACTTAAAGAGTTCTGGATACCCACAACAAGGCTTTCGACTACTCAAATATTAGCGGTATCAAATATCGATATGAGCTCTATGTTCCACGCATATCTTTCAGCGATAGCTCCAGTATGGGAATTGGTGAGTTTGACTTTCATTGGGTATAAAAAAGGCCACCTAAAGTAGGCGGCTTTGGTTGATATATCTAGGTGTTAATCTAGCTCTTTCTCTGCTTGTTTTGCTTTCTCTATCATAGGAGTGATTGTTGAGCCTTGAACTAGAATAGAGAACACAACAACGGCGTATGTCATGACAAGGATTATCTCTTTTACATCTATTGCTTTGTCTTCAATTACCCAGATACCTGAAGGGATCGAAAGTGCCATGGCTAATGCTAAGCCACCGCGTAAGCCACCCCAAGTTAGAATCTTAATCGACCACGGGTTGTAAGTTCTAAAGCGTTTAAATCCGATGTAAGACAAGAAAACACTCAAGTAACGTGCACTCAATACTAGAGGGACTGCGAACGCCATTAAGATCCAGTCTTCTTGGTGGAATTTGAATAACAGCATCGACATACCAATTAGTAGGAATAATACGCCGTTTAAGAATTCATCTATCAACTCCCAGAAATGATCTAGGTGATCTTCACTCTCTTTCGAGAATCCGATAAAGCGAGTCCAGTTACCAATCATGATACCTGATACCACCATCGCTAATGGGCCTGATACATGTAGAACTTCAGCAAACGCATAACCAGCAGTTGGGATGCCGATGGTTAATAGCAACTCCATCGAGTGGTCATCGGTATTGCTGATTAGGTAGTGGAATACAAGACCTAAAACAAAACCATAGACAATGCCGCCAATCGCCTCTTGAACGAATAGCATGGTCACACTACCGACGGTTGGCGCTTCTGTGCCGAATGCGATAGTAAATAGGGTTACGAAGATAACTAAGCCAAAACCATCGTTGAATAGAGATTCTCCCTCGATTTGAGTAGAGATTCTTCTGGGAGCTTCGAGTTTCTTTACTATTGCTAGCACGGCGATGGGATCGGTTGGAGAGATTAGCGAGCCAAAGAGTAGGCAGTAAATCAGATCAAATTGAATACCGATGAACTGGCAAAACCCGTACAGCACAAAACCGATAAAGAATGTTGAAAACAGCGTAGCACCTAACGCGAGTACTGTTATTTCCCATTTCTGGTCTTTTAGGTTTGGTAATTTGATTCCCAAACCGCCTGCAAATAGTAAGAATCCTAATATCCCTTTTAGAAGGAAATCTTCAAAATTGATACTGGCAACGGTCTCTGAGGCAATGTCTGCCAATTGGAACCAATTATTTTGTCCCGCAATGATAATCAATAGAGATAACATCATTGAGCCAGCTGTGATGGCGATGGTTGTCTGCATTTTACCAATTTTTGTATTCACGAAAGCAATAAGCATGGCTGCAGCGGACAAGAAGCATAAGGTGTAATAGACCGACATTGGGATTCCAACATGTAACAAAGTATGAATATGAATTTTCGTTGTCTCATGCTCAAATAGCAAACATTTTTTTGTCATGACTCAGTAATCAATTTCCTTTTTTAGACGTCTAGACTCCTTTTTAATGTGTGATAGGATGGAGGGATAATTAAAGGAATGAGGTTGTACCGTGGGAAGTAATGTAAGGCAAAAGATTGACGCTCTGTTGAAGCAACGAATTTTACTGATTGATGGTGGCATGGGCACCATGATTCAGGATTATAAATTGGAAGAACAAGACTATCGTGGTGAACGCTTTGCTGATTGGCACAGTGACTTGAAGGGCAACAATGACCTTTTAGTTCTTACACAGCCTAAGCTTATCAAAGATATCCATATGGAGTATTTGGAAGCTGGGGCTGACATCCTCGAAACCAATACCTTTAACGCTACAACCATCGCTATGGCCGACTATGATATGGAAAGCCTTAGTGAAGAGATTAACTTTGCTGCTGCCAAGCTTGCTCGTGAAGCAGCTGATGAATGGACTGCAAAGACCCCAGATAAACCTCGCTTCGTCGCGGGTGTATTAGGTCCAACCAACCGAACTTGTTCTATCTCGCCTGATGTAAACGATCCAGGTTACCGTAATGTTAGCTTTGACGAACTGGTTGAAGCCTATTCTGAATCGACTCGCGCGCTCATTAAGGGCGGTTCAGATTTAATTCTTATTGAAACTATCTTTGATACGTTAAACGCGAAAGCGTGTGCCTTTGCCGTTGAATCTGTTTTTGAAGAGGTGGGTATTGCTCTTCCAGTGATGATTTCCGGTACCATCACTGACGCATCAGGTCGTACCCTTTCAGGACAGACGACAGAAGCATTCTACAACGCCCTTCGTCATGTAAAACCAATCTCATTTGGATTGAACTGTGCATTGGGCCCTGATGAACTGCGTGAGTATGTCGGTGAGATGTCTCGTATCTCAGAGTGCAATGTTTCTGCTCACCCTAATGCGGGTTTGCCTAATGCATTTGGCGAGTATGACCTTTCTCCTGAGGATATGGCTGAACATGTTAAAGAGTGGGCTGAAAGTGGCTTCTTGAACCTAATTGGTGGGTGTTGTGGTACTACTCCAGAGCATATCCGTCAAATGGCTGAGGCCGTTGAAGGTGTAACGCCGCGTCAATTGCCAGACTTACCAGTTTCTTGTCGTCTTTCGGGACTAGAGCCACTGACGATAGCTAAAGAATCTTTGTTCGTGAATGTAGGTGAGCGGACCAATGTTACCGGCTCTGCACGCTTTAAGCGCCTTATCAAAGAAGAGCTCTACGACGAAGCCTTGAGTGTAGCTCGAGAGCAAGTCGAGAATGGTGCTCAAATTATCGATATCAACATGGATGAAGGGATGCTAGACGCCGAGGCGTGTATGGTTAAATTCCTGAATCTATGTGCTTCAGAACCTGAAATCTCGAAAGTACCTGTTATGGTCGATTCTTCTAAGTGGGAAGTTATCGAAGCTGGCCTAAAGTGTATTCAAGGCAAAGGCATCGTTAACTCAATCTCTCTAAAAGAAGGCAAAGAGAAGTTTGTTGAGCAAGCCAAATTAGTTCGTCGTTATGGTGCTGCTGTCATCGTGATGGCGTTTGATGAAGTCGGGCAGGCTGATACTCGAGAGCGTAAAGTCGAAATCTGTACCAATGCCTACAACATTCTTGTTGATGAAGTCGGTTTCCCACCAGAAGATATTATTTTTGACCCGAATATTTTCGCAGTGGCTACTGGTATCGATGAGCATAATAACTATGCGGTTGATTTCATTGAAGCAGTAGGAGACATCAAACGCGATCTCCCGCATGCGATGATCTCTGGCGGTGTGTCGAATGTTTCATTCTCATTCCGTGGTAATAACTACGTCCGTGAGGCTATTCACGCGGTATTCCTATATCACTGTTTTAAAAACGGTATGGATATGGGCATTGTAAACGCTGGTCAGTTGGAAATTTACGATAATGTTCCAGAAGATCTGCGTGATGCTGTTGAAGATGTCGTACTAAACCGTCGTGATGATTCGACTGAAAGATTGCTGGATATGGCGACCGAATACCTAGAGCGTGCTGTTGGTAAGGTTGAAGATAAATCTGCATTAGAGTGGCGAACTTGGCCTGTAGAGAAGCGTTTGGAGCACTCTTTGGTAAAAGGTATCACCGACTTTATTGTTGAAGATACCGAAGAAGCTCGTGTTAATGCCTCTCGTCCTATTGAAGTGATTGAAGGTCCTCTAATGGACGGAATGAACGTTGTTGGTGACCTGTTTGGTGAAGGTAAGATGTTCTTACCACAGGTTGTAAAGTCTGCGCGTGTGATGAAACAGGCGGTTGCCCATTTAGAACCATTCATTAATGCATCCAAAGAAGTGGGCGCAACTAACGGTAAGATTTTGTTAGCGACCGTTAAAGGTGACGTTCACGATATCGGTAAAAATATCGTTGGTGTGGTTTTACAGTGTAATAACTACGAAATTATCGACTTAGGTGTGATGGTTTCTTGCGAGAAGATTCTCAAGGTAGCGAAAGAAGAGAATGTCGACATTATTGGCCTGTCTGGGCTGATTACACCGTCTCTTGATGAAATGGTACATGTTGCTAAAGAAATGGAGAGACAGGGTTTCAAGCTGCCTCTTCTGATTGGCGGCGCAACCACATCTAAAGCTCACACAGCAGTTAAGATTGAGCAGAATTATTCAGAACCTGTTGTATACGTAAATAATGCCTCGCGTGCAGTGGGTGTTTGTACTTCACTACTTTCTGATGAATTGAAACCCGCTTTCGTTGAGAAGCTGGATATCGATTACGATCGCGTTCGAGATCAGCACAATCGTAAGAAGCCTCGTACCAAGCCTGTCACGCTTGAAAGAGCTCGTGCCAATAAAGTTGCTATCGATTGGGATGCGTATACGCCACCGGCACCCGCTAAGCCGGGAGTTCATATCTTCAATGATTTTGATGTGGCAACTTTGCGTCAGTATATCGATTGGACTCCATTCTTTATGACATGGTCATTGGTTGGTAAATACCCTGCAATCCTTGATCATGAGGAAGTGGGTGAAGAGGCAAAACGTTTATTCAAAGATGCTAATGATTTACTGGATCGCGTAGAGAAAGAGAAATTACTTGAAGCGCGTGGCATGTGTGCCATGTTCCCAGCGAACAGTGTTGGTGATGATATTGAGGTGTATACCGATGAATCTCGTACCGAAGTTCTAAAAGTTCTACACAATCTTCGTCAACAAACAGAGAAACCAAAAGGTTTTAACTATTGCCTGTCAGATTACATTGCGCCAAAAGAAAGCGGTAAAGCGGACTGGATTGGTGGCTTTGCGGTGACGGGTGGTATTGGTGAGCGAGAGCTGGCTGATGAATATAAAGCGAAAGGCGATGACTACAACGCGATTATGATTCAGGCGGTTGCTGACCGATTGGCTGAGGCGTTCGCGGAATATCTGCATAAAGAAGTGAGAAAGGATATTTGGGGTTACTCGCCAGATGAGAATTTGTCTAACGACGATTTGATTCGAGAGAAATACCAAGGTATTCGTCCAGCTCCAGGTTACCCTGCTTGCCCAGAGCATACAGAGAAAGGTACGTTGTGGGAGCTGATGGATGTTGAAAAGGCAATCGACATGTCATTAACGACAAGCTACGCGATGTGGCCTGGTGCTTCGGTATCTGGTATGTACTTCTCACATCCTGATGCCCGATACTTTGCTATTGCACAGATTCAACAGGATCAAGTGGATAGCTATGCTGACCGCAAAGGTTGGGATATGTTAGAAGCCGAGAAGTGGTTAGGTCCAAACATTAACTAGTTTGAACCTATGAAGAGATTTGATTCGTAAAGTAAAAAGAGAAAGGGTTGCTGAATAGCAACCCTTTTTGTACCTGTGATTTAGTTATTTATCTGTCGATGATAAACGGACTTTCTATTCAAATAATTCTTGGTGCAGTTTTTGAATCGCCAACTTAGAAACAGATTCATTTAGTAAGAAGCACAGGTTGTGTGGGCTTGCACCGTAACAAATCATGCGTAGGTTGAAGTCTTCAAGAGTGCCGAAGACCTGCTTTGCATAGCCTTTGCTTTCACTCATGTTGTTACCAATAAGAGCAACAAGGCATAGGTCGTGTTCAATATCTACAGAACACAGCTCCTCAAGCTCAATGCGAGCGGCTTCAGGTAACTCAGGGGCACCACCAGATGTATCAGTTTGATCTAGGGTGAGTGAAACACTGATCTCAGAGGTAGTAATCAGATCGACAGAGATCTTATGTTTAGCAAGGATCTCGAACACTTTCGCAAGAAAGCCGTAAGCATGGAACATATTAGCGCTACGCAGCGTAACCATGGTTTGGTTGCAGCGAAGGGCGAGGGCTCTGAATAGTGGAGAGCTTTCCACCTGTTGGCGAATCCAAGTACCACCGAGCTCTGGTGCTTTAGAAGAGCCGACAAATACCGGGATTTGGTGGCGTAATGCAGGTACTAGAGTCGATGGATGCAAGATCTTCGCACCAAAGTTTGCCATTTCCGATGCTTCACTAAAGCTTATCTCTGGGATAGGAGAAGCTTTAGGTGCAATACGAGGGTCAGTGGTGTAAATACCCGGAACATCCGTCCAGATTTCTAGACCAATCGCCTTTACAGATTCGGCAATCAATGCTGCTGAGTAATCACTGCCACCGCGGCCTAAAGTCGTGGTGTTGCCTTCGCTATCAGCACCGATAAAACCTTGTGTAACGACAACTTGTTGTTGGCAAAGTGGAATAAGTTTCTGTTGCGCTAGAGCGGCAATATCTTCTAGTTGAGGTTCGGCTTTACCAAAATCATCATTAGTACGCATCACATCTCTGATATCAAAGCGAACAGCAGGAGTGCCTCGTTCAGAGATGATCTGAGCCAAGATGTGTGTCGACATCAACTCGCCACATGCGACAAGGTGATCCGTCAGTTTAGTACTTGTTTGGAATGATGCGGCCTCTGCAGCGCTCGCAATGTCATCAAGAATGCTGTGGACTTCTTTTTCGATGCTGATTGGATCTGCGAGTTGGTCAAGAATTGCGTTGTGAATGTCCGCTAATTGCGCCATTAGTTCCTGACGACGAGCTTTGTCTTGAACACCATGTGCTAGTTCAACCAGCAAGTTAGTGACACCAGAGCATGCACTACTCACGACCAGTTTCGTGTTTGAGTTGTTTTCAATAATGGCAGCACAACGGCTCATTGCTTCAAAGTTGGCAACACTTGTTCCACCAAACTTAGCGACATTAAAAGAACCAGCTACATTAGATGCACTCACGATATATCTCCCACGACTTCCTAAAATAAAATTACGGTTGGGTAATCCAACGTCCGATGTTTTTCGAAGAGAGTTTTAGAGCAAAAAGAGAGGAATTATTAGAATAGTAACCTCAGAAGCTCTTCACCATATAGAAATGGCGACAGTTGACGGGATTCAGCCCGCTCAACCGATAATAAAGGTCCTGCATCCTTTTATTATCTCGGCACTGCTCCCCATAAATGTTTTGTATTGGAAATGCGGTTCCACAAAACATCTGCCTGGGCAGTGCTCCTCTTCTGCTAGATAGCCGTTTCATTGAACGTTTTTGTGGTAACAATGTCAATCCGTAACTTGAGATAATTGAAAAATAATTTTAACAATTATGTGACAGTGGTTTGACCTCAATACTTATGGCTAATTGCTGAGGTAATCAATTTGCTTTAGGGTGGATTGTTCACAACATTAACGTAAGGGATGTACATGTCTAATTTACCACTCACTACTGCTATCGATAGCTTTTATCCACCACACCGAACGTTAATGGGACCTGGTCCTTCAGATATCTCACCTCAAGTGTTACAGGCTTTGAGCCGTCCAACCATAGGTCACTTAGATCCGCTGTTTATTGCGATGATGGACGAGCTTAAACAGCTTCTTAAATACGCTTTTCAGACTGAAAACGAATTTACGATTGCCGTTTCTGCACCGGGCAGTGCGGGTATGGAGACCTGTTTTGTTAACTTGATTGAGCCTGGTGAAAAGGTGATTGTTTGTCGTAACGGTGTCTTCGGTGAGCGTATGCGAGAAAACGTGGTGCGTTGTGGTGGCGAAGCCATCCTTGTTGATGACGAATGGGGCAAGCCCGTTTCAGTTGAAAAGGTAGAACAAGCATTGGCAGAAAACCCCGATGCCGTTGCTGTTGCATTTGTGCATGCAGAGACATCAACCGGAGCGTTATCTGATGCTCAAGCTATCTCTGCTGTCGCTCGTCAGTTTGATGCGTTAACGATTGTTGATGCAGTGACATCATTAGGTGGTGTGCCATTGCTGGTTGATGAGTGGCAGCTTGATGCGGTTTATTCTGGCAGCCAAAAGTGTCTGTCTTGTGTGCCAGGGCTATCTCCAGTGACTTTCTCTCAGCGTGCGGTTGATAAAATGAAAGCCCGTAAAGCACCAGTGCAAAGCTGGTTTTTGGATCAAAGTTTAGTATTAGGTTACTGGAGTGGAGAAGGTAAGCGTAGCTACCACCATACCGCACCCGTGAACAGCCTTTATGCTCTGCATGAGTCGCTGGTTTTGTTGAAAAATGAAGGCTTAGATAATGCGTGGTCTCGTCATCATGCGATGCACCAAGAGCTTAAAGAAGGCGTAGAAGCTCTAGGGTTAAAGTTTGTGGTTGATGAAGAGAGCCGCCTGCCGCAGCTTAATGCACTTTATTTCCCAGAAGGAATTGATGAGGCTAAGATCAGAACGCAGCTTTTAGAAGAATATAATCTTGAAATCGGTGCTGGGCTTGGCTCTTTGGCTGGTAAGGCATGGCGTATCGGCCTAATGGGCTATGGTGCTCGTAAAGAGAATGTCGCGCTGTGCTTAAAAGCATTGAGAGATGTCTTAAAGTAACTAGCCTAAAAAGTTCAAAAGAAAGCGCACGAGAGATCGTGCGCTTTTTTGTATCTACCCCAAGCTCCTACTGCCTACTAAGTGAAGCTTGCGTTGCGAATTCTTAACATTATTCTGCAGACGAAACGTTATCTTCTGCTTGTGACACTTTCTTATACTGAACCTTTGAAAAGTCTCTGTTAGGGAATAAAAAGTTCGCTTCGCTACGAATTTGCTCTGCTTTACTTTCTTCTCCTAGGCCTTGATACGCCAGAATCAGATTGCTGTAGAAAGCCGGTCTTGGTTTACTCTTAATGATCTCCAGTGACCAATCGATGTAAGGCTGTATAAGGCTCGGGTCGGCTTTGTAGAGGCCGATATTAAGGTAAGTGCTGTATATATCCCAATCGTAGCGATCTTTCCACACCACTGGGTTCGTTACCTGCTTAAGAATGTCCGGATTTTTCGGCTTAGACAGTTCAAACTTAGTCAGTACATAGTTGGTGTGCAGGGCGCTCAACATATAAAAACTGACCAAAATAGGGAGCACTAAGCTCAACACTCTAAATAGGGTCTTGCTGATGATACTGAACGACTGTTGATAATGTCGGGAAGAGCGCTGATCTACCCAGTAAATCAATATAATGAATGTTATCCAGTGAATCGCCGAGTGGTAAAAAGGATACTCAAGTTGAGAGTGCAAAAGGATTGGGATAAATAACGCGAGCAGGGCTAGACGTGTTCCCTTTGCTGAACTTGTTATGCGTGACATCACCAATATTGCAGCAATCAAGATTCCGATGATTGGTACAATCCCCCCTTCAACTCCCCAAAACAGGAACTCATTGTGCGGGTGATCCATTGAAGGAAGACCTGGATGATAGTTCGAGTTGAGTTGATGTTGGCGAGCTGTATATAGCGTGTATTCAGACTCAAATTTCCCGTAACCATAACCTGTAAATGGCTTTTCGATCATCATATCTAAAGCTTGCGGGAACGTATAAGCGCGCGGGCTTTCTAGGTTCGCTTTCTTGCTAGCGAGGTTATCAGTCGCACTTAGGCTGATCACCGAAAAAGCGACGACGACACCGACGAGCACTGATGCGCACCATCCGTAGAAGCGTTTCTTGGTCGAGAACTTGTATAGATAGGGCAGAATGCAGATAAACCCAATGACAGCGGCCAACCATCCGGTACGTGATGCAATGATGATCAGCAAGGGCACGGTTAAGGTTGGAGTTAAATACAGTAGGAATGATTCGCTGATCTTATGGTTATATTTAGCCGGCTGCCTTGCTAAAAGGTAAGCGGACAGCACAAAACCAGTAGCAAGAAAGCTTGCCATTACATTCGGTTGTTGAAATATCCCATATGGTCGGTTTGCAGCAGTGTTGTAGCCAAATAGGTTGCCAGGTTCTAATAAGAAATATTGCACATAGCCAAATAGTGCTTGTATAACAACAGCAAGTACAATGAACCACAACATACGTTGCTTGTGTTTATTGCTGAACTTAAATTGCTGCAGCACCACAAATAAGGCAAAGCCCGCCCACAATCCAAGCAAGCGTCCTGACGCTCCTTGAGGTGCAGCATTGCTGTATAAAATGGGTAGCGTGAGTATGATGCAGCTAATCAACAAGCCAATTGTTAATTTGGAATACTTGAGTACTCGATTGGTCGCGAGTTGGTAAAAGCCAATCGCTAGCGTGAAGCTTAGCGCTAGCCAAGTGGTAGGGTTAAAGGATAGAGCAAGGCCCGAACCACCAGGATTCGGCATGAAAAAATGCATAGCTAACAAGAATACAACAGCTAAAGAAGCCAGAAATGCTTTGTTGAGTGGTAGCTGAGTGACCTGATTTTCTAGCTGAGTACCGCTAGTGTGTATTGTTGCCATAAATCCCTAACCTTATAAAAACAGAGCTTGTTCCTTCTGAAACAAGCTCTGTTACTTTAACATTTTTCTGTCTGCCCGCAGGGCGCTATTTTACACCTACTTCAAATTTAACATAGGCTTAAGGAAGCGAGCAGTGTGTGAACCTTCGACTAACGCCACATCTTCAGGTGTACCCTCTGCAACAATCTCACCACCACCTTGCCCACCTTCTGGGCCAAGATCTAGGATCCAGTCTGCTGTTTTAACGACATCTAGGTTGTGCTCAATCACGACAACTGTATTACCGTGATCACGCAGTCTATGTAATACCGTCAGTAGCTGCTGGATATCGTGGAAATGAAGGCCTGTTGTTGGCTCATCGAGAATGTATAAGGTTTTTCCCGTGTCTCGTTTAGACAGTTCACGCGCTAATTTAACACGCTGAGCTTCACCACCAGATAAGGTTGTTGCCGCTTGTCCGAGGCGAATGTAGGAAAGGCCAACATCCATCAATGTTTGCAGCTTACGAGCGATAACAGGCACAGGGTTGAAGTATTCTCTAGCATCTTCCACTGTCATCTCTAGAACTTCGTCTATGGTTTTTCCTTTGTATCGAACTTCTAGAGTTTCACGGTTATAACGCTTACCTTTACACACATCACAAGGCACATACACATCGGGTAAGAAGTGCATCTCTACCTTGATTACGCCGTCTCCCTGACAAGCCTCACAACGACCACCACGAACGTTAAAGCTGAATCGACCTGGCTTGTAACCACGAGAACGTGATTCCTGAGTGCCCGCGAATAGTTCACGAATAGGGGTGAAAATCCCTGTGTAGGTCGCAGGGTTTGATCTTGGTGTACGACCGATAGGGCTTTGATCTATGTCGATTACCTTATCAAAATGTTCTAACCCTTTAATCTTTTTGTGCTTTGCTGGAACTGCAGTCGTGGCACCGTTTAATTGAGTGTGGGCGACTTTAAAGAAGGTATCGTTGATAAGCGTTGATTTACCCGAACCTGATACGCCCGTAATACAACTGAACAAGCCAACAGGAATTGTCGCGGTCACATTCTTTAGGTTGTTCCCCGTTGCGCCAACGATCTCGACGACCTTTTTCTTGTCGATAGGCGTTCTCTTTTCAGGCACTGCAATTTCTTTAGCACCGCTCAGGTATTGGCCTGTCAAAGAGTTCGGGTTTTCGATGATGTCTTGCATGGTACCTTCTGCCACCACGTGACCACCGTGCACCCCTGCTCCTGGACCGATATCGATAACATGGTCAGCACAACGAATTGCATCTTCGTCATGTTCCACAACAAGTACCGTATTACCTAAGTCTCTCAGGTGAATTAAGGTTTGCAATAGACGTTCATTATCGCGCTGGTGGAGACCAATTGATGGCTCATCAAGTACATACATAACGCCAACTAAACCGGCACCGATTTGGCTCGCCAAACGAATACGTTGCGCCTCACCACCAGACAGCGTTTCAGCACTGCGTGATAGGTTAAGGTAGTTCAAACCAACGTTGACTAAGAAATGCAGACGATCATTGATCTCTTTCATCACTTTATCTGCGATCTGCCCACGCTGACCGTCTAGCTTCAATTCTTGGAAAAATTGTAGTGCGTCAGCAATGCTAAGTTCAACGATTTCCGGAAGTGTTGTATCACCAATGAAAACATTACGAGCTTCTAATCTCAGGCGAGTGCCATCACAGCTAGAGCACGATTTGGTTGAGATGTATTTAGCAAGATCTTCACGCACTGCGCTCGATTCAGTATCACGGTAACGGCGCTCCAAGGTATTTAAAATGCCCTCAAATGGATGACGCTTAACCCGAATATCACCTCGGTCATTGATGTACTTGAATTCCACTTCAGTACGACCTGATCCTTTTAGAATGATCTCTTGAGTCTTTTTCGGTAGAGAATTAAATGGCGCATACAGATCAAAACCATAATGTTCTGACAGCGACGTTAGCATTTGGAAATAGTAGTAGTTCTTTTGATCCCAACCTTTTATCGCACCTTCAGCAATGCTTAGGTTCTCATCTAAAATCACTCGGCTTGGATCAAAATACTGTTGAACACCAAGACCATCACACGTACCACATGCTCCTGCCGGGTTATTAAATGAGAACAGGCGAGGCTCAAGCTCTTGCATGCTGTAACCACATTTAGGACAAGCGAAGTTAGCAGAGAATACGATCTCTTCTTGATCCGTTTCGTCCATCCAGCCGACGACAGCGATACCGCCAGAGAGCTCTAATGTGGTCTCGAATGACTCGGCTAAACGCTGTTGAAGATCAGGACGAACCTTGAATCTGTCTACCACAACTTCAATGGTGTGCTTCTTATGAAGTTCAAGTGCTGGTGGATCGGATAGATCACAGGTTTCACCATCAATGCGCGCACGGATAAAGCCTTGTGCCGCTAAGTTTTCCAGTGTTTTAACATGCTCACCTTTACGCTCTTTGACGATCGGTGCCATTAACATCATCTTTGAGCCTTCAGGCAGTTCTAATACCTTGTCGACCATTTGACTGATGGTTTGTGCTGCTAGAGGGATGTTGTGGTCTGGACAGCGAGGTTCGCCTACTCGCGCATACAATAATCTGAGGTAATCATAGACTTCGGTAATGGTACCGACGGTTGAGCGAGGGTTATGTGAAGTCGATTTTTGTTCTATTGAGATAGCTGGAGACAGACCTTCAATATGGTCGACATCAGGCTTTTCCATAAGAGATAGAAATTGACGAGCGTAAGCAGACAGAGATTCAACATAACGACGCTGACCTTCTGCGTAGAGTGTGTCAAACGCAAGTGACGACTTTCCTGAACCCGATAATCCGGTGATGACAGTCAGTTTGTCACGTGGAATGGTTAGGTTGACGTCTTTGAGGTTATGCGTACGAGCGCCTCTAATTTCTATTTTATCCATCTCAATAGACCATGTAATTTTAAGTGGCTAAAGTATTACATAGAGTGAGATTTGTGCAAAGTTTTACTGGATAAAAAAACAGTAAACAAAAAGGGCGACTCAAAGAGTCGCCCTTTCTAAAATCAGTAACGTTAGTGATTAACCAGTCGTTATGCTTCTTTCTTGGTCGAGTGTTTACCTAGCTCGATTTGCTGCTGGTCTTTCTTGTATAGGTTTTCGAAGCAGTAGTTTGTTGCTTCGATATAGCCTTCAACACTACCACAGTCAAAACGTTGGCCTTTAAATTTGTAAGCCAATACACAGCCTGCTTTTGCCTGTTTTAGCAATGCATCAGTGATCTGGATTTCGCCGCCTTTACCTGGTTCTGTCTGCTCGATTAATTCAAAGATATCTGGAGTCAGAATATAACGACCAATGATCGCTAGGTTGCTTGGTGCTGTACCTTGCTCTGGCTTCTCTACCATGTCATCAACTCGGAAAAGGTCATCTTTGATCATTTCGCCAGAGATAACACCGTACTTGTGAGTCTCTTCTTCTGGAACTTCTTGTACAGCAACAATAGAACAGCGGAACTGTTTGTATAGCGCAACCATCTGAGCTAGCACGCCTTGTTGCTCGTTCACACAAAGGTCATCAGCAAGTACTACTGCGAACGGTTCATCGCCTACAAGTTCGCGACCCGTTAAAATAGCATGGCCAAGGCCTTTCATCTCACGTTGACGAATGTAGGTGAAGTTTGCCGCTTCAATCGTTTCACGGATATTAACCAATAGGTCTTCTTTATTGGTGCCGCTAATCTGGTGCTCAAGCTCGTAGTTTTTATCAAAGTGATCCATGATCGAGTGCTTACCACGTCCAGTAACGATGCACATTCCATCCATACCAGCTTCGATAGCTTCCTCTACACCGTATTCAATCAGAGGTTTGTTTACTACAGGCATCATTTCTTTAGGCATTGACTTGGTTGCAGGTAAAAAACGTGTACCGTAGCCAGCTGCCGGGAAAAGGCACTTTTTGATCATGATAAGACCCTTTATCTATAATAATTATTGATTCAACCTGAGTGGTTGATATTTCTGAGGGCAACTCTAGCATAAGTTATGTCGAAAATTCAGCAACAATAGCCATGATTTACTAGAGCTTCCCTCAAAATTATCGTCAGACTAAGAGGTGGGTCGATTATGCAAGCAGGTTCTGGTTTGCCCATGCTATCGCTTGAACTCTATTTTTTACCGCAAGCTTACGGAATATTTGATAGAGGTGAGATTTAACCGTGAACTCACTAATAAACAAGTCATCGGCGATTTGTGTGTTTGAAGACCCGGATTGAAGACAGCGAATCACCTGGATCTCACGAATGGTTAAATCAACATTGGTTGGTGTGGTGTTGGTATTGACCATATTGCGATAATAAAACAACAGTTGATTGGTTACCTTCCTTGGCAGCCAGTTATCGCCATCAATGACTTCTTGAAGACCACGAGCAATCTTGTCCTTTTGTTCAGTGTTGTAAAAGAGTCCTTTTAGTACCCCATAGGTAAGAAGCTCTGAGGTTGGAAGTTGCTGGGGGACATTGAATAAAATGATTTCGTGATTTTTCCACATAACAGTCAGGTTAGGACAAATAATCAGTAGTTGTGGTACCTCTCTGTAATCGACGAGCAAGATCCGGTTACTCTGCTTTCTATCAACTAGCATTAATTCGTCGGGTGTCATTTTGTAGAGAACAATAGATAAATGCTTTTCTATCTCTTTTACATGTAGATAGGTATCGTTTGGGTCGATGCACAGAAAGTGTAAAGTGCGAGCGTATCTTGATTTTCTCATTGAAACGTCCTGTTTGAGTGGGATTAGATTCCACGTTGTCATGCAGGCTTTAGCTTCTCTAGCGCCTTGATAGTGACTTGCGTTGAATATCAATTATCAAAGTAAATGAGTGGTTTGTAAGTGGAGAAAAAAGCAACATCGCTCTGAATATCATGATTTGTTACGTTTTTATTCTTTGTAGTGAGGAGAGAATAGGAATGCGATTTATCACTGTAGAAAAGCATGCTATTCTTGTGCGCTAAAATTTTCTGAGACTATGAATTTAGACGGAGCAAATCATGGCTAGCCGTGGAGTTAACAAAGTTATATTAGTGGGTAACCTAGGTAATGACCCTGAAATTCGTTACATGCCAAATGGCGGCGCAGTAGCGAACATTACCATTGCAACGTCAGAGTCATGGCGTGATAAAGCAACTGGCGAGCAGCGTGAAAAAACAGAATGGCACCGTGTTGCTCTGTTTGGCAAGCTTGCGGAAGTTGCTGGTGAGTACCTACGTAAAGGTTCTCAAGTTTACATTGAAGGTCAACTTCAAACTCGTAAATGGCAAGATCAAAGCGGTCAAGATCGCTACACAACTGAAGTGGTTGTTCAAGGCTTCAATGGTGTAATGCAAATGCTTGGCGGCCGTGCTCAAGGTGGTGCTCCTGCTCAAGGTGGCATGGGTAACAACCAACAGCAAGGTGGTTGGGGTCAGCCACAGCAGCCACAACAACAGCAACAACAATACAGTGCTCCCGCTCAACAGCAGCCAAAAGCACCTCAACAAGCTCCTCAGCAGGCTCAACCTCAATATAATGAGCCGCCAATGGATTTTGATGATGACATCCCATTTTAATCCCTGTTTTTAATATATTATAAAGACAGTATTAAATTGGAAAAAGCCGCGTTCATCGCGGCTTTTTGTTACCTACAATTCTTAACGCTTTATTTACAACGTCAATTTATAGTATAAGTAGCAATACGGTATAATGTGAGTTGAAAAGGATTTCGTTATTCATGAGATATACCCCGACACTAAAATTGAGCACTCGATTGGTCGCATTTGTCACCGTGATAGTGATCAGCGCGATGTTCATTCTTTTTATTGGTGGCACACTTTCCTTTAAGCGTATTGGACAGGAATATTTAGACCATTATTTGGTTGGCATTGTCGACGTTGTAGATAAAGAGATGGAAGACCCTGACGCCGCGTATTCAATGCAGCGTTGGATGCCTAAGATGTTGCAGGCGAGCAATATTGTTGAGATGAAACTCTCGAACAAGACCGGCATCGTTTATCGTTTCAAAGATACCTCCCCACAAATTGATCCCAATCGTCTTTATGAGAAAAGCTTCATTTTAGAGCGTAATCAAGGCTACCGAATCGAATTTAAAGCACTTCCTCCTTATATTGGCTACAACTACTCAATGGAAGCGATGTGGTCAATTACTTTGGCTGTTGCATTGGTTCTGTTCTGTCTTGCTCGCGGTGTTCGTTGGTTGAAAGAACAACTCATGGGTTCTGAAATCTTGGAAGAGCGAGGAAGAATGATCTTGGCCGGTCAGGTTGAAGCTCATGCAAAGGGAGATGAGCGAGAGTGGCCTTATACCGCAAGCGAAGCCTTAGATGTATTGATTGAAGAGCTACAAGATGCTCGTCAAGAACGAAGTCGCTTTGATACCTTTATTCGTACCCATACTTTCCTAGATAAACTCACGGGAACGGCAAACCGAGTTTTATTCGATAATAAGCTGGAATCGGCACTGCATGAAAGTGGTGCTCGAGGCGGTGTGTTACTGATACGTATCGACGAATGGGAGCAAGTTAGTGATGCTAACGATAAGCAAACCACAGACGGCTTTATTATTGAAGTCGGTGAAGTACTGTCGAATATCGTTCAACGCTATCCCGATGTCATTTTTTCTCGCTATTACGAAGCGGACTTTGCTGTATTTATCCCTCATCAGGGCGCAAAAGATATTGCGACCTTGGCTGCTCAGTGTTTAAGGCAGTTAGATAAGCTAACTCCGCCAGAGCCTTTAGAGTCGGATAACTGGTGTCATATTGGTGTGACCATGTATACCGAAGGTGAGCGTCATAGCCAGATCATGGATGAAACGGAAACGGCACTAAAGAGTGCTCAGTTAGAGCGTATTAATAACTGGAGCCGTTACCCGAAAGAGAATAAGAATGAGCTTGATAGAGGCAGTGTTCGTTGGAGAACATTACTTGATAAAGCGCTGCTTCCTGAAAATTTAGTAATCTTTGCTCAGCGGTGTTATCTTATGCCGGAATCTGGTCAAGTTAATGAATTGCATAGAGAAATATTTACTAGAATTCAGGATCCTGACAAAGGTTTATTGAAATCGTCTCGATTTATGCCTGCGGTAGAGCAAGTGGGTTATCAAGCTCAAATGGACCAATCGGTTCTAAAGGTTGTGTTGAAATCGTTGAAAGAATCAACTCAACCTATCAACTATTCAGTGAATCTGAATGTTACCCCGTTTGCTAATAAACAGCACTTTAAGTGGTTTAGGAGTGAGTTGTTACAGCTCTCTGCTCAACACCGCTCTCAGCTTGCGTTTGAGTTTCCAGAAGGGCACTTGATTGCTCATCTTGATTATATGAGACCGGTGGCAAAGATGTTGCGAGGTTTAGGGTGTAAAGTTGTGGTTGGCCAAGCTGGGCGAACCATTGTTAGCACTCACTATATAAAGGATTTGAAGGTTAGTTATATTAAGCTTCATCGAAGCCTAATAAAGAAAATCGATCAAAGGCATGAGAACCAACTGTTTGTTCGAAGCTTAATTGGGGCGTGTGGTGATTCTCCAACTCAAGTTATTGCCGTTGGAGTCGAGACAAAACAAGAAAAGAATACCTTGATAGAGTTAGGCATTAACGGCTATCAAGGGAGATATTTCGACGAAGAACAACAAATTATCCCTTTGCCTAATCAAGCAGAAAAAGCCGCGAAAGCGGAATCTGTTGTCAAAGTTGGACGAAGAAATCGATGGCGTAAGAGTAGTAGTTAAGAATGAATTTTAAAGCGATTTTAGACAAAATAAAGCCAACGAATAATAAAGGTAGCTCGCAAGTTGTCTTGCTGGGCAATGACGCCATTTATATTTCATCGACAGAACAAGATCCTCAAGTAGCCAGCATTCCCGTGGTTAATGGGGACTGGGAGAGTGCGCTAAAAAAATCGCTTAGCAGTGAGGCGTTTACCAGTAATAGCGTCCAACTGATTGTCTGTGCTAACTACTACCAAACCTACCAAATTGATAAACCGGACATTCCAGAGAGTGAATGGTCGGTAGCACTGCCTTTTTTACTCAAAGATCTTGTTTCAGAAAGAGTCACGGAAATTACTGCGAGTGCGGTCGCGTTACCAACGTCGAACAAGCTGCAAGTATATGTCCTGCCTAAAAAGCTGTTGGACAAGCTTTTGAATATCACTAATTCGGCTCAGGTTGAATTAATAGGTGTTGCTCCTGAAGATGAAATCTGGGGTTACAGTGCAGGCGAACTGTCTAATTTCATTCTTTTACAACGTAGCGTCAATTCACACTTTAAATTGGGTGCGTTTGTCGAAAATACCGTTTGTTTTCAAAGAACCATCCGCAGTGTTGTGCCACCTTTAACGGGTGTTGCGTCAAGTGCTCTGCAGTTAGATGGCCTCGCTTTAGAGCTTCAACGCTCGATTGATTACCTTTCTTCTCAAATTAAAGGCACCCAGCTTCACCAGCTTAAAATCTGTTGTGACGAAGAAGATGAAGCAGAGTTACAAAGTGCCTTAAACAGTACATTGAGCTCGACAGTTTCACTGTTGGTTGAAGGTGAGCGTGATAATTCAGAGAGTTTGTTGCTTAAACTTGCAGCTGAAAAAGAGACGTTTAAGGTCAATCTTTACCCTGAACACCTTAAGCCTAAAAAAGAATATTTTACGCTGACCAATGTTGTTGCGAGCTGGGGAGTAATTTGTGTTTTGATGCTTGGTGGTTACTTCGCAATGCAGTATCAAGTTTCTAATCTAGATAAAGAGCTAACAGCCCTGCAACAAGACTCGAATCAACTTAACAAGCAAGTTAACCAATTGAATAGTAAGTTAACTCAGCATAAACCGTCTCCAGAGAAAGTCGCGGCGGTTGCGCGTCTCAAACGTGAGACTGAGGCTAAAAAAGAGGCTTTGAAGGCTGTTGGACAATACGACGAATCCCAACAAGTCGGGTATTCTGGCGTCATGAATTCCTTAGCTAAATTAGGCCGAAATGACATTTCTCTTTCGCACATCTACATGACCCACGATACTTTAGATCTTAGTGGCTTGGCTCGTAACGCAAATGTCGTTCCGAACTGGATTGGTCAGTTTAAAAGTGAGCTTAATTTAGTCGGACGCACTTTTGAAAAACTAAAAATTGGTCGCAATGATCAGGATGTGGTGACGTTTGAGCTAAGTACTCGCAGGGAGAGTAAATAATGCAGCAGTGGAACCAGCTGAGCGATAAGTTTCTTGCATTAAGTCAAAGAGAAAAATGGCTACTTTTTGTGTGTGGTTTTGTTGGCCTATCGATGTTGTTGTTCACCTTATTGGTTGAGCCTGCGTATCTCGATCTACAAGCTAAAAATGCCAAGGCGAGCAGCCTGACTCAATCGAATCAAAGGCAGCAAGGTGAGTTACTTGTTCTGCAAGCTCAGTTAAACAAAGACCCAGACAAAGAAATTAATCGAGAGTACAAAAAGCTGCTGGTGGAGAGCCAAGATCTCTCTCTTCAGCTTTCTCAGATTGTTGATGGATTAATCACACCTTCTCAAATGTCGCAGTTACTGGAGAGCGTTCTTAACGCCGGTAATGGACTAAAGCTTGAATCGCTAGAGTCATTAAAACCAGAAGCGATTTCGAACAATAAAGAGACCAGCGAATATTCAGGCTACTTTCTTCACCCTGTAAGAATGGAGCTAACCGGCAGTTACTTTGATATCTCAGCTTACCTTCAAGCACTTGAGTCTCTACCTGTGAGTTACTACTGGCGCACATTTGAATACTCAGTAGAAGAATATCCTAAAGCTCGACTGGTGTTCGAGGTTTACACATTAGGTACTAGACAGGAGTTTATCGGTGGTTAGAACTCTTTTGTTGTCCTTGCTATTTAGTAGCTCTTTTGTGTGGGCTGAGCAAGATCCCACGGCGCCATTAGGCTGGCTTTCACCTCAACAGAAAACGGCGCCTGCTAAGAAAGCACCAACTCGTTATCGCTTGCCTTCTTTAGAAAGCATCGTGTGTAAGGGAGATACGCCTTGCTATGCGATTATGAATGGTCAGATTCTCGGACAAGGGGAAACGATCAGAGGGTACCGAGTTAAGAACATAGATCCAGAATACGTCACTCTGCAGAGAAGCTCTAAGCAGTGGAAATTAGAGATGTTCTCTTTAGATGTTAAGAATAATTAAGGTTAGAGTGAAGACATGCGTAAACTTGTAGTAGCAATCCTAGTGTCATCTTTAGTCGGCTGTTCGATGGGGCATAGAGATCCTGTTGAGATTAAAGAGTCTTTAAACGAATCAATTAATGAAGCCAATAGCAGAGCGCTTCATGAGCTGCCTTCGTCGGTTCAAGATGACCTTATGCCTCAGCTTAATTCTGACTCGATGTCTCCGGGGATGGAAACGGTTAAGCGTTTTCGTATTCAGGCAAAAGGCGTTGAAGCGAGAACTTTTTTTGCCAGCTTAGTGAAAGGTACGGAATATAGTGCGGCTATTCACCCAAGTGTGTCTGGAAACCTTACGCTTAATCTAACGGACGTGACGTTAGATGAGGTACTGGCTGTTGCTCAAGATATGTATGGCTACGATATTGAAAAGCGTGGCAAAGTGATTCAAGTTTATCCTGCCGGTCTTCGCACCGTAACGATCCCTGTCGATTACTTACAAGTTAAGCGTTCTGGTCGCTCACTAACGACGATCACCACCGGCACGATATCTAACTCAGATTCGAATTCATCGAGCTCTTCAAACTCGAACTCAAACTCGTCAAATTCATCTAACTCTTCTAATTCATCAAACTCGACATCGAATGGTGGTACAGAGATTGAAACGACCTCTGAAAGTGATTTTTGGCCACAGCTTGAAGCGGCGGTTGCTCACTTAATTGGCTCGGGCGATGGGCAAAGCGTTGTCGTGACCCCGCAAGCGAGTGTGATTACAGTGCGTGCTTACCCTGACGAAATTCGTGAGGTTCGAGAGTTCTTAGGTATTTCTCAAAAACGCCTGCAGCGTCAAGTTATCCTAGAAGCCAAAATCATGGAAGTAACCTTGAGTGATGGTTACCAACAAGGTATTAGCTGGTCTAATTTATCTAAGTCGATTGGCAGCGGCGGTGTGGTAATTGATCGACCTGGTGGAACTTTGCCTCCATTAGATGCGATCAGCTCTTTGTTAGGCGGGCAAACCAACGTAACGATCTCAGATGGCAGTTTTGAAGCGGTATTGAGCTTTATGGATACTCAAGGTGACCTGAACGTTCTATCAAGCCCACGAGTCACAGCTGCAAACAACCAGAAAGCGGTTATCAAAGTGGGTACTGACGAATACTACGTGACGGATTTATCTAGCGCGGTAGGCAGTGGTGACAACGCGAACGTCGCACCTGAGGTTGAGTTAACTCCGTTCTTTTCGGGTATCTCCTTAGATGTGACCCCTCAGATAGATGATAAAGGTAGCGTATTCTTACATGTTCACCCAGCCGTTATTGAGGTCGAGGAAGAAGTGAAAGAGCTCAACCTTGGTTCTACAACGGGTGTGGTGCAGCTTCCTTTGGCGAAAAGCTCTATTCGTGAGTCTGACTCAGTGATTCGAGCTCGAGATGGCGATGTGGTTGTTATTGGTGGTTTGATGAAATCCAACACCAGTGATGTGACCTCTAAAGTTCCATTCCTCGGTGATATTCCAGCCTTAGGTCATTTGTTCCGTAATACCAATCAGTTAACGCAAAAAACTGAGCTCGTGATCTTGCTTAAGCCAACGATCGTGGGTGTGAATACTTGGCAAAATGAGTTGGAGCGTTCACGTGATCTTCTTCAGCAGTGGTTCCCTGATGAAGAGTAATTGCTTACTTTCTCAATATAGAGTGGCAGTGTCTCACTAAGCTAGGTCGTCGTATGTATCAAGCTCACTTTGGTTTTGAACAACTGCCATTTACCTTAACGCCGAATACCGATTTCTTCTATGGTTTAGCGCCTCATTTCGAAGCGATTCAGACGGTAATCTCGGCGTTGGAAATGGGCGAGGGCGTGATTAAGGTGACCGGAGAGGTAGGCACTGGAAAAACCATGGTTTGCCGGATGTTGGTCAATCACCTACATGACTGTACAGCTCTGATCTACTTACCAAACCCTGTGTTATCAGGGGCAGACTTGCGCCAGGCGGTTGCAACAGAGCTTGGTTTAGCTGTCGATAATGAAGCAACCTTGGTTGATAACATTCAGCATAAGCTCATTGAATTGCACAATTCTGGTTTAAGAGTGGTGGCTATTCTTGATGAAGCTCAGGCTCTATCGGATGAAGCGCTCGAAACATTAAGGTTGTTTGGTAACCTTGAAACGGAAGATAAAAAACTGCTGCAGATTGTTCTATTAGGTCAGCCAGAATTGGATGCTCGATTAGAGGCTTATCACCTAAGGCAGTTTCGCCAAAGAATCACATTTAGTTCGACACTGAGACCGCTGAATCTCGATGAAACGGTGGCTTATATTGATAATCGAATCGCTAAATCTGGTGGCAGTCCTGAGTTATTCAGCTTGAATCAAAAAAAGGCGATCTGTCGTTCGTCGTTAGGTATCCCTAGATTGATAAACCAACTTTGCCATAAGGCTCTATTGCTTTCGTTCAGTGAAGATAAGAAAAGTATCGACAACCAACATCTTTTTTCAGCTATGCATGAAACGTACGATGTGTGTAAGCCTAAATTTAAAACGCCAATACTGTGGGGTTGGAATTAATTATGAGCGTCATTAACAACGCCTTGTCTGAATTGGCAAAGAAAAAATCAGCGACTTCGATTGAAGCGGCAGTCGTACCTAAAGTAAAAACGCGTTCCCCCCTAGTTTGGGTTGTTGCGGGTTTTACTTTGAGTTTAGCGATGGGCGGCTGGGCGATATCGCAAGGCCCTGTGATTGATCAGTCTATTGTTGAGCAGTCAATCTCAACTCGAGATTTACAGGTTCAAGTCTCTGTCGTTGATGATTCAAATGGCATTCAGGAAGTTGCTCAACCTATCTCATCGCCAACTAAGAAATTGGTGACACTAGACTCTGCGATCCTTTCAACAGAAAACACTGCGATGGCAAAAAGCGCTCAATCTAAGCCTAGTGTTTCCGAATCAGTTGTTATGTCTGCCCCAAAAGCGACAAAACAACAAACACCGGCTAAACCTCTAAGCACGCCTAAAACGATTAGGACTGACATCCCCCAACCAGTTTACGTTGCTAGTGTGGCCAAAAAAGATCCTGCGTCTATCTCTAATGAGCCTGTAGCCTCTGGTGATTCAGAAAATAGCGGAATGTTGATCGAGCAGGTTGAGTTAACTCCGGAACAGCTATCTGTGAATGCACAAGGTCGAGCTCAGAAAGCGCTTGATGCGAACGATCTTACTGGTGCGTTGAAGGGCTACACTGAAGCTCTACGCTACACGCCACGAAATGAAGATGTCCGTCAGAAACTTGCGATTCTCTATTTTGGTAAAGGCGATACTCGCAAAGCCTATGAGCTTTATCAGTCTGGTATCAAGCTCAACATCAACAGTGAAAAACTGCGTTTAGGGTTATCAAAACTGCTGGTAAAAGCGAATCAATCAGAAGCGGCTTTAAGTCCGTTAATACATTTACCACCGAACCCTACCCAAAATTATTTGGCGATGCGTGCGGCCTTGAGTCAAAAGAGTCAGCAAGAAGAAGTGGCATTGGAAAGTTACCAAAAGTTGGTTGAGGTCGATTCAGATAATGCTCGCTGGTGGTTAGGCTTAGCGATTCAGCAAGAACGTCAACTCGATTTCACAGCTGCTAAAGCGTCATACCAAGGTGCGTTAACCAGAGTCGGTATCTCATCTCAATCACAAAGCTTTGTGCGTGACCGGTTAAAAATACTCAATGCTTTAGAGGAGAGCGGCGATGCAAATTAGATTAAGAAAAAGACTTGGTGATTTGCTTGTCGAAGAAGGCATTATCACTGAGGCTCAAGTTGAACAAGCACTGGCCGCTCAGAAAAGTACCGGCCGTAAGCTGGGTGACGCTCTAATTGAGCTTGGCTTCTTGTCAGAACAACAAATGCTGAGCTTTTTGTCGCAGCAGTTAGAGATTCCTCTTATTGATTTAAGCCGAGCTGTTGTCGATGTTGAAGCGGTACAGCTTTTGCCCGAAGTACATGCTCGTCGCCTTCGTGCATTGGTTATTGGACGCCAAGGTGACACTTTGCGTGTTGCAATGAGCGACCCAGCCGATCTGTTTGCCCAAGAGTCTTTGCTTGGTCAGCTCGGCGATTACGCGCTGGAATTCGTTGTTGCTCAAGAGAGGCAATTGGTTGATGGCTTCGATCGCTATTATCGAAGAACCAAAGAGATTGCCTCGTTTGCAGAGCAACTTCACGCTGAACACCAAGTTAATGATGCCTTTGATTTCGATATCGCTGAAGAAGACAGTGATGAAGTTACCGTCGTTAAGCTGATCAACTCGCTATTTGAAGATGCTATTCAGGTTGGCGCTTCGGATATTCATATCGAGCCAGATTCAAACGTATTGCGTCTTCGTCAGCGTATTGATGGTGTGCTGCATGAAACATTGCTGAATGAGGTGAATATTGCTTCGGCACTTGTACTGCGCTTGAAGCTGATGGCAAACCTCGATATCTCAGAGAAACGTCTTCCTCAAGATGGTCGCTTTAATATCCGAGCTAAAGGTCAGTCGGTTGATATTCGTATGTCGACCATGCCAGTACAGCACGGTGAATCAGTGGTTATGCGTCTTCTTAACCAGTCAGCAGGCCTACGTAAACTAGAAGAGTCGGGCATACCGAGTGATCTGTTGGTTCGTCTGCGTCAACAATTGCGCCGTCCACATGGCATGATTTTGGTTACCGGACCAACCGGCTCAGGTAAAACAACAACCTTATACGGCGCGTTAAGTGAGTTAAACGAACCGGGTAAAAAGATCATTACTGCGGAAGACCCGGTGGAATACCGCCTACCTCGTGTGAATCAAGTTCAGGTAAACCCTAAGATCAATCTCGATTTCTCTACTATCTTGAGAACCTTTCTACGTCAGGATCCCGATATTATTCTTATCGGTGAGATGCGTGACCACGAAACCGTTGAGATAGGCTTGAGAGCTGCACTGACCGGCCACTTAGTATTAAGTACGTTACATACCAATGATGCGGTAGACAGCGCGTTGCGTATGATGGATATGGGTGCTCCGGGTTACTTGGTCGCGAGCGCTGTTCGAGCAGTAGTCGCACAGCGATTAGTTCGTAAAGTGTGTACAGATTGTAAGGTTGAGGATGAGTTAGATGAACCTCGCAAGCAATGGCTGAGCGTCCGTTTCCCTAACCAAGTAGGTGTGCCGTTTATGAAAGGCCGTGGTTGCCAGAACTGTAACTTAACGGGTTACCGCGGGCGAATTGGTGTATTTGAAATGTTGGAGCTAGAGCAAAACATGATGGATGCACTGAGAGCTAATGATGCGGTAGGTTTTGCTCAAAAGGCGAGACAGTCTGAAAACTATAAACCGTTATTGGCTTCTGCGATGGAATTGGCTTTGCAAGGTGTCGTGAGTCTTGATGAGATAATGCATCTTGGCGAAGGTGATGCGTCCGGTGCCACTGACCCAATTTATCTGTAGGGGTAGAATGATATGCCAACGTATCGTTATGTAGGTCGCAGCTCTGATGGTAGTCAAGTAAGTGGGCAATTAGACGCGAATAACGAAGATCTTGCTGCTGAAAGCTTGATGAGTAAAGGGATCATTCCAACCTCTATCAAACTGGGCAAAAGTGGTGGTTCAGTCTTAGATATGGATGTATCGAGTCTGTTCTTTCCGAGTGTACCGTTAGAGGTGTTGGTTCTGTTTTGTCGACAGTTATACAGCCTAACCAAGGCGGGTGTACCACTATTAAGGTCGATGAAAGGCCTGACCCAAAACTGTGAAAACAAGCAGTTGAAAGCGGCCTTAGAAGACGTGGTTGCTGAGTTAACCAATGGTCGTGGATTATCAGCATCAATGCAGATGCATCCTAAGGTGTTCAGTCCGCTGTTTGTCTCTATGATAGGGGTTGGTGAGAATACCGGTCGTCTAGACCAATCTTTGCTGCAATTGGCTGGATACTATGAGCAAGAAGTAGAGACTCGCAAACGAATTAAGACTGCGATGCGTTACCCAACATTCGTGATCAGTTTTATCTTGATTGCAATGTTCATTCTTAACATCAAGGTTATTCCACAGTTCTCAAGCATGTTTGCGCGCTTTGGTGTCGACTTGCCGCTGCCTACTCGTATCTTGATTGGTATGTCTGAGTTCTTTGTGAATTACTGGGGCTTAATGCTTGGAGTGATCTTTGGTCTTATCTTCGCTTTTAAAGCTTGGGTGAAGACAGACAAAGGCTTGGAAAAGTGGGATCGATTACGCTTAAAAATGCCGGTCATTGGCGGGGTAGTGAATCGAGCACTGTTGTCACGCTTCTCGCGTACTTTTGCTTTGATGCTTAAAGCGGGTGTTCCACTGAACCAGTCGCTAGCGCTTTCGGCGGAAGCTTTAGATAACCGTTTTCTAGAGTTGCGAGTTCAAGCCATGAAATCGGCCATAGAAGCCGGTAGTACGGTTTCGTCGACCGCGATTAACAGCGAAATTTTCACACCGCTCGTGATACAAATGATCTCCGTCGGTGAAGAGACGGGTCGTATTGATGAGCTATTACTTGAAGTGGCTGATTTTTATGACCGCGAAGTCGATTACGATCTGAAAACCTTAACCGCCAGAATTGAACCCATTTTGTTAACCATCGTTGCAGGCATGGTGCTGATTTTGGCGCTAGGTATCTTCTTGCCGATGTGGGGAATGTTGGATGCGATCAAAGGCTAGGGAATGCTAAATAACCTACAACGCTCACGTTTTGTTATTTGGACAGTGGTTATTCTTTTTCTTATTGTCGGTGTGCTTTCGGCATTCAAAACGGTAGAAGAAGAAGCGACTAACACGGCATTTATCGTCGCGAGCAAGCGGATTTTAGAGCAAGCCAATTTGTTCAAACAGCAGTATTTGTTATCGGGTGCTGGGCAAGAAGAAGGCTCGGAACCCCCAAAGATCTACAGCAGAACTGGGTGGGTAATGCCTATCCAAGGTACGGAGCGAGACTGTAATTATTGGCTGGATCAATTATATCCTCAAGGGAGCATTTTAGGGCTAAGCTCTCCAAGTGTTGAAGATAAAAGTGATAACATACAGTTTCACTGTAGTTATCATTATTCTGATAAATATCAGGTAGACATATTACTTGAAAGCGAAAGGTTTAGTGTAAAAGCCAATATTTTGGCTTTGTGAGAATATTGACACTGTTTTTATGGTTTTATACGTGTGCAAATGTATAATGCGCGTTAGTAATTAGATGAGTAGGTAGAAAATGCTTAAAAATCAAAAGGGTTTCTCCCTTGTCGAATTAGTCATCGTAATTGTTGTCGTTGGTTTATTGGCAGTGGCGGCTTTACCCCGCTTCTTAGATGTGACAGATGAGGCTAAAAAATCCAGTATTGAAGGCGTGGCTGGTGGTTTTGCAACCGCAGTATTATCAGCAAGAGCACAGTGGGAAGCAGAGGCTAGGCCATCAGAGAAGATAGGTGTTGAAACATACAATACTGTAAACTATGATGGTGTTGATTTTTGGTTAACAAGATCAAAAAACAGTAACAACGTCGAGACCGACTTTCGTGATGGCTATCCGTGGACTCTGAACAATAATTCGAGCACTGCTCCACAAGATATTTCAGATGAAACATGTTCTGAGTTGATGGAAAACTTGCTGCAAAACCCACCTAAAGTTGGTGCGGTTTCAGATATCGCTAATGACTCAAATTACAAATATTCAGCGCAAGCGAATTCAGGTGATGCAACCTGTACTTACGTTCAATTAGAAGGTAGTACAGAACATGAATTTGTTTACGAAATGAAAACTGGTCGTGTGACCGTAACTTTGCAGTAAGTCTGCGTAAAATTAAACATAGAGAGAGCTTAACTATGAAAAGACAAGGCGGTTTCACCCTAATCGAACTAGTGGTTGTAATTGTTATTCTAGGTATTCTTGCTGTAACTGCGGCACCACGTTTCCTAAACCTTCAAGATGATGCGAAAAACTCGACACTACAAGGCTTACGTGGTGCGATTTCTGGTGCAATGGGAATTTCTTATGGTAAGGCTGCAATTGAAGGTATTGAAGCTCAGCAATATGTTGCGGCAAGTGCAGCAGATACGACTATCGATGATATTGCTCATTCTTTCGGTTACCCTATTGCAACTTCGGCTGGTATTGGATCTACGATTGATCAATCTGGTGAGTTTGTAGAATTAAGCGCTACAGGTACTGTAGGTACTGATGCTACGTTGGTATATGGTATTCAAAATTTCACGGGAAGCTGTGTAAGATACTCAGAAGCTACGGCTGCCGATGCTCCTGCTACAGTTGCTATTGTGGTTCCTGGTGAAGATAACGAACCAAATACTGCGTGTGACTAATTAGTATTCATTGTTTTAGGCCAGCTCCTGCTGGCCTTTTTTCTATCTAAAACTCATAAATATCAAAACTATTCATATACATAAGATCACTACATTCGTTATCTTGTATAATTAGTATTCGCTTGGCAGTTAGAGGCTCATTATGGATAACAGCCCAAAATCCAACGGCTTTACTCTGGTAGAGCTGATCATCGTTATCATTATCCTCGGTATTATTTCAACGTTTGCCGCGAGTCGCTTCGTTGGTACCTCTAGCTATTCCACTTTTACTGCGCAAGAGCAAACCATTTCCGTAATTCGCCAAATCCAAGTCAATCGAATGCAATCGAATGTTTCAGCGGCTAATGACAGTTTTCGCCTTGCTATAAATAGTAACTGTCTAGGCTCTGTCACCGCTTGCAGTTTAAATCTATCGAACAGCGCTCAAAAGTCACAAGCCGATGCGCGTAGTGATTATGTACGTATATCAGATATAACGTTTTCTCCAGCGAATACTGTTATCGACTTTGATTTATTGGGGAACCCTTCAGTAAGTGCTGGGGTGAATATTACGATTAACTCAACCACTTCGAGCAATAGCGCCCAAGTCTGTATTAATTCTCAAGGTTATGTGCGTGAGGGAGCATGTCTATGATTCGCTCACGTGGTTTTACTCTGATTGAAAGTATTGTTGTGATTATCGTTTTGGGTATTGCGATGGTCACGATTACCAGTTTTTTAGCACCACAAGTGGCAAGTTCAGCAGACCCACAGTATCAAAACCGTTCCGTGGCCTTAGGTCAGAGTTTGATGAACCAAATATTGGCACGTGGTTTTGATGAACATAGTGATTTTGATGGTGGTCTGGTGCGTTGTGGGGATACAGGTGCGACTGCTTGTTCTGCCCCTAATGAACTTGGCGTTGATGGCTCAGAAGCAACGCCTGCTGCTTTTAATGATGTCGATGATTATATTGGCTGTTGGTACACCGATACTACTGAATCAGCATGTGTATCACCTATTAAGTACCCACTTGCTAATATCCTAGATGAAAATATCGAAGACAGTTATGCCAATTTCCGTGTTGAGGTCTTGGTGCTTTATGACGAAGACATGGACGGGCTTAACGACAATGTAATTGGAACGATGAAGCGCGTTGAGTTACAGATATTTGGTGGTAACAACCGTTATAGCTTGGTTGCTTACAAGGGGAACTACTAATGAAACAACGTGGTTTTACTTTGATAGAAATGATCGTAACCATTGTTGTGGTTGCCGTCATTGGCCTAGCGATTGCAGGCTTTGTTGAATATGGCATGAAAGGTTATGTCGACACTATCGATAGACAAAAGGTGCAAGTAAAAGGGCAGTTTGTTGTTGAGAAAATGTCGCGAGAGATAAGCCACGCAGTTCCCAATAGCTTCACTGAAGTTCAGACTTTTTTACCTACACTTGCTTTTGATAGAAAGTGTCTTTCATTCTATTCGATCAAATATTCCGGTTTTTATCACTTCGATGAACCAGGCAATCAATTGGACTTCATTGTTGGTCAAGATGCCCCAAGTCTCTCTGTAGGAGATTATCTTATTATAAATCCAAGTAGTTTTAATGATTTGGCAGTGGAGTCCAATAAACGAATTGACGTCTCGGGTGCAGTTCAGAATACCAACTCTTTCAGTGTTACAGCTTTGAGTCTTGTGAGTGAGTCTATTGCAAAACGACACTATATTTATGAAAAAAACAATCATGTCAGCTTCTGTATAGTGAACAATACTATCGAAGGACAAGGTGTCATTGAGCGTAATGGCGTAAGGGTCACAGATAGCGTTAACTATACAAAAAGTAACTTCCGTTACGAAGAGCCAAGCTTACAGCGCGGTGGTGTGATTCATATCGAACTTGTGCTTGAGCAAAACAACGAAATCAGTGTTTATCAACAAGATGTGCAGGTACTCAATGCGCCATAGTAAATCATCTCAACAAGGGAGTGTTTTGGTCGTCGCGGTATTTGTTATCGTGGTGATGGGCTTCCTCGCGACTTCTCTAGTGCAAGTCCAATGGTCCAATCACGATACATTGACCCGTAAGCAACTAGGGACACAGGCTTGGTTGCTAGCACACTCTGCGAATGAGTGGGCACTTACTCAAGTGTACCCTTTGACTGTATCTCCCGCGGTTTCAACAAGTGTTAGTGCAGCGTGTGGTAACTTAAATTCAAATCAAGTGAGCAGTGGGATGTCGACTATCTGTACCGTCGATGAGTTAACTTGCAGTCAGATCGGAGTGTTAGATGGTGTTGGCTTTTTCAAAATAGAATCAACGGCAATCTGTGGCTCGGGGATTAACCAAGTTCAACGTATTCAAGAAGTTTGGGTGAGGGAGTAGTTATGATAAAGCATTTTTCAATATTATTAGTTGCGCTTTTTTTATCTCCATTAGTTCAAGCTAATGTTAATACTAACCCTCAGTTTGAGTTCGGTACGATTCCCGCCGATAAATGTACTATTTCCGGATCAAAAGTAGAGTGTGTAATTGAGTTTGAAAAAACCTATGATTCAGCGCCTTTGGTGTTTGTTATGTCAACGGTTAATGCGACCCGCTCAAACTTTAATAGTAAAACGACAGAATACCCTTCTGATCTCCGTGTTTGGTCTATTTCATCGAGTCAGGCAACGATAAAGCAGCTACTTCCACCCCATGATGCGGCGTGTGTTCGCTTGAAGCAGAATAATGAAGGGCAGTGGCGATGTAGCACCAATGCCAGCGATCCTTTAGTGGAGTACGTTGATGCTCCAATGGAAAATATCGATTATTTGGTCATTGAACCTGGCGTACTGGAGTTTGATAGTGGGGCGAAGTTAGTCGCAGGAACAGTTGATTATAACCGTACTTATTCAAATGTTGGTGGTGGGTCTAATAATAGTAAGTTGGTGCAATTCAGTGATTTTGGCTTGTCATCCAACTTTAGCTCTTCTCCGGGCGTTTTAGTACAGATTCAAAGCTTGAGCAATATGCAAGGTAGCGCTCCTGTTTGGTTAACCCCAATAGCTCTAAACCCGACAACAAATGCATTTAATCTAGTCCTTGATCGTTCAGAAGTTTCATCTAATGCTCAGCTTACTAGTAATGAACAAGTTGCTTTTGTCGCAGGGCTAGGAGAAGGGTTTATAAATGGGCAGAAATTTTGGCTTGGCCAAGGGTCAACATCAAATACGCTGAATATCGATGATAGGGTTATCAAACCAATCACAGAAGGTTGTCAGCTTGTACAAGATTTTTCAGCTTCTGGTTTTTCGGGTATCCCTACATTACTCGCGTCAAAGCGTACACGTAATGGTAACAATGGCGGCTGGTTGAGGCGCTGTTCAGTATCGAAAACTGGTGTTGCTTTAATCAACGAAGAAGACATGACTCAAGATTATGAACGTGCGCATGTTGTAGAGCCCTATTCGTACTTTTTATTTGATAAGCCGCCAACGAGTGAAATTTGTCAGTTATTCCCTTCACCAGCTCAAACATGGAAAAATAACGAGAATACTTATATTTTGTTGGATACATCGGAGGGGATAGAAGGAGCGTTAGTATCAAATGGAAAGAGGTATATAGGGTTTCCTCAAAATACGATAACAGGAAATAAGAAGGAGAGCGCTTGTGATAGTACGGAGTGTTATGGTGAAGAAGGATTGTTGGTTAATAAGCAAGAACTAGAAAGCTTCCAATCTCCTGATAATGGACTGGAGACTGTAAATGTATGGCAGGATGATGCAGAATTTTCTAATAATGAATCAATAGGAAGTTTGAGTGTTGGAAAAGGCTCTGTAACATTTTATAGCGGCACATACTGGGTCGGTAGTTTGGATATTAATAACGCAGGGAGAGTCATTATCCCTGACGGAGAAAAAGTTATTATTCACATAGGAAAAGTGAATTTAAGTAATAATGATTCATTTTTCGGTGAAGAAGGTGATGGGCAACTAGTAGTTTTTATCCACGCATTGCAAAACTCTACTGTTAACTTTGCCAACCGGAGTGAGTTTAGAGGTCTTTTATATAGCGAAGTCGATGTCATTATGAGCAACCAGTCAACGGTCTATGGTGCAGTTACTGCTAAGGCTATTAGCCTGAGGAATACTTCTAAGATTATTGCGACTGACAATCATTGTTTTCAACCTTCGGATGACTATGAAATTGATATTTCCCCAGCAACCGATTTAGCTTTGATGTGTGGCGACGACTCCCCTCAATTTACCATTAATACCTCTAATAATGGTGTGGCGGGAAGCCTAGGTGTTACGGTGAGTATTACGCCAGACGCTGATGAATTCGACGTTTCTGTACTGCAAGAACAAGGTTCAGGTACTTACCCTAATTATGTTTCAAATGACGATGGTGAATTAACTTTAAAAGTTGTCGCTAAAGATACTGCCAATATTGATTTTGATACAGGTTATAAGCTAACGGCGACATTAGTCGATGATTCTGGTAAAGAGGTTGAAAGCCAGTTCAAGTTCGTACCATTTAAATTCTCTTTAGTGGAAGGCAATACTCCAACCAATCATCTTAACGTTATTGCAGGGCAGGCCACACCGACAGTAACTAAAGTTTTAGCATGCGATTCTGGTGACTCAATTGTTGTTGCTGAAAACTATGTAGGTGAAGCTGATGATGAAATTACTATTTCCCACGAGCTTGATAGTTCTTGGAGTGGTTCCGATGGTTCTTTGGTTTATTTACCTGAATTTGAAGAAGGCAGCGCCTCAACAGACTTAACTATCTCTGAGTCAGGGCTTTTCAACGTCACTTTAAAAGACAATAGTTTTGATTGTACTGGTTTCGCTGGTTGTCCCGAAGATGGGAATTATGATGTAGAGGGAAGTTTCTCGGTCTACTCTCGCCCTTGGAAATTTGCGATTTGTACAGGCAGCAATTCTGATGGTAACAGCAGTGGTGGGAATGCGTTTGTTGCTGCGGGGGAAGAGTTTGACGTGTTTGCTAAACCAATTAGATTCTCGAGTAACGCTAACCCTTCGTGTAACAATAGCTTAGTAACACAAAACTATTTGCTGTCCTCTGGTGCTGTCGTTGCAACTCATACTCTGGATACTCCTAGCAATAATGGTGCAGTGCTTGGTAGCTTAGAGCCTGGTAGCCAATTGACTCAGTCTAGTTCCGATATTAGTCTTGATGATAATGGTTATAAATTCAAAAGTTTAAATTATTCAGAAGTTGGTAGTATAAATTTTGAAGTGACCGAAGACTCGAGCAGCTTTTATGGCAAGATTCTTGGCGGATTTTCTGGAAACAAGAATATAGGTCGTTTTTATCCTGATTACTTAACACTTATTAGTAACAGTTGGAACTATTCTAGCGGTCACGATAGTTTTGCTTATATGGCACAGGGTATTTCTTTCAATTTTATCGTTGAAGCCCGCAATCGAGATAACGAACCAGTGACTAACTATGGTCTATTTGCGGATTCATTAAAGGCATCGATTAAGCATGTAGCGATAAACGAAGAAGATGGTGCAGTTTTAAATACAAGGGTTTGGTTATCAGGAGAAAAGGATGCGGACCACATTAGTTGGGGAGAAGATGATTGGTCTTCGGCTCGTTTAACAATTGAAAATTTTGATTATGAATTCTTAAGGTTAGCTAGTGAAGATGGCCCGTACGATGACACTACTAGTGAATTTGGGGTGTGGGTCAGTGATAAAGTTGATGGTGTAGATTTACAATTTCTAGACTTAGACAATACTAATACAGATTATACCAATGGTACAAAGTTTAATGCTCAACCGGATTTTAGATATGGAAGGATGTCTCTCAAAGATGTAGGAGGTAATCAAGGTAGTAGTATCCAAGTTCCATTAGAAGTTCAGTATTGGTCTGGAAGTAAATTTGAGATTAATTCAGATGACAGTGGAAGCCAGTTTAATGGTAGTGATTACTGTGTAACTAAAATTTGGCATGATTCAGAGGTTACAGATGCCAAATTAACTAGCGATACAGATGATAATGGAAGTGATGATATTGTCTCAGTATTGAAGGGGGTATCAAGTAACCTTATTGCTAAGCAAGATACTAGTCGTCGTGAGCAAGTCAGGTTGTTTTTAAGGCAGGGTAGTTCACCAAGTGGAGTTACTTGTTTTGGAAGTAAGGGAACTCAACCTTGGCTACAGTATAACTGGAGAGGCTTAGGCGATGAAGATCCCTCCACCGTCGTCACATTTGGTATCTACCGTGGTAACGATCGTGTGATCTACCGAGGTGAAAGTGGCTTAACAGGTCAGTAATAATATAATTTTTGCCCCTTAAGTTAGGAATCTGTAAGAAATTGCGGGTTTCAGTCCATGTTTGCACTTCAATGCCTTGCCGTAACAGCAAGGCATTGGTACATTTAGTGCAATTTTTGTCTTCTAATTCTTGCAGGATGAGCGAAGAATATGTTTAAAAAACTTCGTGGCATGTTTTCAAACGACCTATCGATTGATTTAGGTACAGCCAATACCCTTATTTATGTAAAAGGCCAAGGCATTGTTCTTGATGAGCCTTCAGTTGTCGCTATTCGCCAAGATCGTGCGGGTTCTGCAAAGAGTGTCGCTGCTGTTGGCCACGCTGCTAAGCAAATGCTTGGTCGTACGCCTGGTAACATCTCAGCGATCCGTCCAATGAAAGACGGTGTAATTGCCGACTTTTACGTAACGGAAAAAATGCTTCAGCACTTCATCAAACAAGTGCATGACAACAGTGTGCTTAAACCAAGTCCTCGTGTTTTGGTTTGTGTACCTTGTGGTTCAACACAGGTTGAGCGTCGTGCTATCCGTGAATCAGCGTTAGGTGCTGGTGCTCGTGAGGTTTACCTAATCGATGAGCCTATGGCTGCTGCGATTGGTGCTGGCCTACGTGTCTCTGAGCCAACAGGTTCAATGGTTGTTGATATCGGTGGTGGTACTACTGAAGTTGCGGTTATCTCACTGAACGGTGTGGTTTACTCGTCTTCTGTTCGCATTGGTGGTGACCGTTTTGATGAAGCGATCATCAACTACGTTCGTCGTAACTACGGCAGCTTGATCGGTGAAGCGACAGCAGAGAAGATCAAACACGAAATCGGTTCAGCTTACCCTGGCGATGAAGTCGAAGAGATCGAAGTACGTGGTCGTAACCTTGCTGAAGGTGTGCCTCGTAGCTTTAGCCTAAACTCAAACGAAATCCTTGAAGCACTTCAAGAGCCTCTATCTGGCATCGTATCTGCAGTGATGGTTGCACTTGAACAGTGTCCACCAGAGCTGGCTTCTGATATCTCAGAAAACGGTATGGTACTAACGGGTGGTGGTGCACTGCTTAAAGACCTTGATCGTCTGTTAACAGAAGAAACAGGTATCCCTGTTGTTGTTGCAGAAGAGCCATTAACGTGTGTTGCTCTAGGTGGCGGTAAAGCTCTAGAGATGATCGACATGCACGGCGGCGATCTGTTCAGCGAAGAATAATATCTAGTGTTAGGCTCTTTTCTTATCTAGTTTTATGTAAAGAGCCTAGGACCTTGTCTATAGGATCAAATGTAGCTCTAGGACCAAATATAGAATGAAGCCAATTTTTGGTAGAGGTCCCTCTCTACAATTGCGCCTGTTTTTTGCTGTAATTTTATCAGCCAGCCTTATGCTGGCTGATAGTCGTTTAGATGCTTTCTCAAATGTTCGCTATCTATTAAACAGCATGGTTGCGCCTATTCAATATGCAGCCAACTTGCCTCGCACTATGTTCGATGGTGTTTACGACCGTTTTAGCACTCGCAAAGGGTTAATTGAATCTAACCATAATATTAAACGAGAAGTCTTGCGTCTGAAGAGCGAGCTGATTCTGCTTGAGCAATATCAAGAAGAAAACAAGCGCCTTCGTAAGCTGTTAGGCTCGCCGTTTATCCGTGATGAGAAGAAAGTCGTCACAGAAGTTATGGCGGTAGACACTTCACCATATCGCCATCAAGTCGTGATCGACAAAGGTCAGATTGATGGGGTGTATGAAGGTCAGCCGGTGATCAACGAAAAAGGCATTGTCGGCCAAGTCACTTTCGTTGCTGCTCATAATAGTCGTGTATTACTACTCACTGATGCAAACAATGCGATTCCTGTTCAGGTTATTCGTAATGACATCCGTGTGATTGCTTCGGGCAATGGCATGATTGATGAGATCCAGCTAGAGCACATTCCAACCAGTACCGATATACAAGAAGAAGATCTGTTGGTGACATCAGGTCTTGGTGGGGTATATCCAGAAGGTTATCCAGTCGCCTATGTTACGGCCGTTGATTACGACCCGAAACGTGAGTTCGCTGTGATTAAAGCAGAGCCTGTGGTTGAGTTCGATAAGCTCAGATACCTGCTGCTTGTATGGCCTGATGAAAACAAACAGATGCAAGCGGATCAATCGAGCATAGAACAAGCATTGTTAGAGGGCGAAGATGGCCAATAGCGTTTTGAGAAGCAAGGTAGTAATTTTCTGCTCATTTTTAATAGCACTGATTCTGCAGACGATCCCTTGGCCTGGTAGCTTAGATTTATTTAGACCATCTTGGTTACTGCTGGTTACGTGTTACTGGGTTTTGGCTCTACCGCATCGTGTTAACGTGGGTAGTGCTTTGATTTTAGGCTTATTGTGGGACCTTTTGATCGGCTCTACTCTGGGTATTCGAGGCATGATGATGGCAATAGTGATGTACATTATTGCGATGAACTTCCTCGTCATTCGTAACATGGCGTTATGGCAGCAAGCGATGATCATTGCCGCGTTAACGGTCTTGTTTGAGGTGTTGATCTTCTTTGGTGAATATTTGATTCAAGATGTTGTTTTCAATCCGTTATCGTTATGGAGCGCATTGATAAACTGTATACTTTGGCCTTGGATGTTTTTATTAATGAGACGCGTGCGTCGCCATTGGCATGTGAGGTAGCGTGACGATGGAAAAGAAACATTTAGTTTTGGCATCCGGCTCTCCACGCCGCAAAGAATTGCTATCTCAACTCGGTTATGAGTTTTCTGTCCTCGTAACCGATGTTGAAGAGTGTAAACACGCTCAAGAAACCGCCGAAGAATATGTTAAGCGACTATCTTTAGATAAAGCTTTAGCTGCGTTGTCTTTATTGAAAGATAACCCTTCTGAAAGGCAGCATGTCGTTCCTAGTTCTGATACTGTAGATCATGGCTCTGATATAGTCGTTCTTGGTTCTGACACAGTCGTCGTAAGCCAAGGGCAAGTGCTTGAGAAACCCACCGATTTTGCTGACTCTAAGCGCATGCTTACTCAGTTAGCGAATGAACGTCACCAAGTCATGACGGCGGTTTCTGTGGTTTCAGAAGAAAAACAAAGAACAGAAATCATTATTACCGACGTATGGTTTAAACCCCTCAGTGAAAAAGAAATAGAACAATACTGGCAAACAGGGGAGCCATGCGATAAAGCCGGTAGCTATGGGATCCAAGGTTTGGGCGGACGCTTTGTCACCCGAATCGAAGGTAGTTATTACGCCGTTGTCGGCTTACCTTTATTTGAAACGGACCAGCTACTGCAAGAATTCTTATAATTACTAACCTGAGGTGCACCATGAGTGCTGAATTGTTGCTGAACGTGACCCCGAGTGAAACTCGTGTGGCCATGATTGAAGGGGGGGCTCTTCAAGAGATCCATGTCGAACGAGATGCTCGACGCGGTATCGTAGGAAATATCTATAAAGGACGTGTAAGCCGTGTTCTTCCTGGAATGCAGGCAGCTTTTGTGGATATAGGCCTTGAGAAAGCAGCTTTTTTACACGCCTCTGATATTGTCCCACACACTGAATGTGTCGCTGAAAACGAAAAGAAGCAATTTCAGGTTCGTGATATTTCGGAGCTTGTTCGCCAAGGGCAAGATATTGTGGTGCAAGTGGTCAAAGACCCTCTTGGTACTAAAGGTGCCCGCTTAACCACTGATATCACTCTACCGTCTCGCTATCTGGTATTTATGCCGGGCGCAAGTCATGTTGGTGTATCTCAACGTATCGACAGCGAGTCTGAACGTAACCGTCTTAAAAAAGTCGTGTCTCGTTACTGTGACGAACACGGTGGCTTCATCATCCGCACAGCAGCAGAAGGTGCAGATTCAAATGAGTTGGCACAAGATGCCGCATTCTTGAAGCGATTATGGCTAAAAGTATTAGAGCGTCGTGGTAAGCACAAGGCGCGTACTCGTTTGTATGGTGAGCTTTGCTTAAGCCAACGTATCTTACGTGACTTCGTCGGTACTGAGCTGAGCAAGATTCAGGTCGATTCTCGTCTAGAATATGAAAACCTAAAAGAGTTTACCTCTGAATACGTGCCTGAGCTGACAGACAAGCTTGAGCTGTATGAAGGTGATAAGCCTATCTTTGATATGTACGATACCGAGAACGAAATTCAGCGTTCATTGGATCGTAAAGTCGAATTAAAGTCTGGTGGATATCTGATTATCGACCAAACTGAAGCGATGACCACGGTTGATATCAACACTGGCGCGTTTGTTGGTCGTCGTAATCTAGAAGAGACGATTTTCAACACCAACGTAGAAGCGACTCAAGCGATTGCTCGCCAGCTACGTCTGCGTAACCTAGGTGGCATCATCATTATCGACTTTATTGATATGTTGTCAGAGGAACATCGTAAGCGAGTACTAACTTCTTTAGAGGCTGCGCTCGACAAAGACCGTGTGAAAACCAATATTAATGGCTTCACGCAGCTTGGGTTGGTTGAGATGACTCGTAAACGTACTCGTGAAAGTATTGAGCATATCCTATGTTCGAGCTGTCCTGCTTGTGAAGGCCGCGGCAGTGTGAAGACAGTTGAAACCGTTTGTTATGAAATTCTTCGAGAGATCACGCGAGTGAATCGTGCGTACGACGCCGATAAATTTGTGGTCTATGCGGCAGCTGCCGTAGCTGAGGCGTTAGAGGGCGATGAATCTCATGCGCTTGCGGAGCTTGAAGTCTTTATTGGTAAGCTAGTTAAAATCCAGGCTGAGCCTCTGTACATACAAGAGCAGTTTGATGTTGTTATGATGTAATGGAAATTTTGTGAGCTCAAGCGTTACTCTGATTCTACGTGCATGTTTATGGTTAGTGGTTACTCTCTTAGTAACGCTAGCCATTGCCGTTACTACACTGCGTGTAGCCTTGCCCAATTTAAACAAGTATCAATCTGAAATTGAGCTTTGGGTAAACCAACACTCCGGTTTTGATTTTTCGATTCAAGATGTGGGCGGTTTTTGGCGTAACACTCACCCCTCTATTGCTCTGCAAGGCGTTAAAGCTAGCCTCCCCAATGCAGAAGATGTGACCTTCTCTGTTGAGCGTGTTGAAGTCGAGTTTGACTTGATTCAATCGCTCGTGCAGATGCGCCCGGTTGTGGCCGATCTAGTCATGAATCAAATGTATCTTGATATCCGCTCAATTGATCTGTTTGCCGGACAAAATGGCAAAGACGAACCTACAGATCCCGAGTCTTCCAAGCGAGTGATACAAGAGCTCGATAATTTACTGCTAAAAACACTCGTCGATGTAACTGCAAAAGATTCTTCTATTCTTTATCACTCTGTTTCGGGTGAAGAACGTCAGCTCGATATAGAAACCTTAAAATGGCAAAATTCAGACAAACATCACCTTGCTGAAGGTGTGGTGAGTATCAAAGATGCCAATCTAAACTCTCTGTCAGTGAGTGCTAACTTTATTGATGGTGGGTCACTGACTGATGTGACTGGTGAGTTTTATGTCAGTGCCGACAGCATTTCTGTTAAGCCATGGCTTACGCATTATATGCAGGCGGAATCCGGCATTGAAACGGGTACTGTGAGCTTGAATAGCTGGCTTGCGCTGCGAAATAGCAAGCCAGTGAGCGCTTATGTTGAGGTTTTACCCTCAGAACTGGCGTGGAACGAAGATGGCGAGCATGACCTCATGCTTGAGTCCGGTGTCTTTAAGTTGTCGCCGACTGATGATGGTTGGCAAGTAAATGGTCACTCACTAAACCTTAGAACGGATGACACACCTTGGCCGGAACTCGACGTAGCGTTCAAGTGGAATCAAGGTCCATGGCAACTCAACATTTCTGAGCTGGATATTGCGACTATTACTCCGTTGATTAAGCTGCTGCCTGACTCTGAACAATCAACCAAAATGATTAACGTATTGGCACCGGGCGGCTCTGTTTCTGATATCCGTGTTTCCATGGGTTCGGGAATTGACAGTTTACGTTATTCAGCCAGTTTTTCTGATCTTGCTATCGAGCAGTGGGAACTAGTCCCAGGCTTTAGCCAAGTGTCTGGTAGTGTGTTTGGTTCGGCCTCGGAAGCGAAAGCTAGCCTGCATGTTATTGACGATGTGTTCCCTTATGGTGACGTATTCCAAGCGCCTTTGAATATCAAACAAGGTCAGGTTGATATTGTTTGGCAGCAAGATGAAAACGGCTGGAAGCTGTGGTCAGACAAAATCACAGCTGCCACCCCCGATTTACAAGTACTAGGCGCATTCCGCTTAGACTTCCCAAAAGATGCGAGCCCGTTTTTATCCTTCTACGGCGAAGCGGACGCTTACAATGTCGGTGAAACATGGCGCTACTTACCTACACTGGCTCTTGGGCAAGATCTAACAGACTACCTTTCAACTGCGATTCAAGCCGGTAAAGCGGATACCGTAAAACTGTTGTGGCATGGTGATTTGTCTCAATACCCATACACTAACCACGATGGTATTTTCCAGGTTTGGGTTGGCTTAGAAGATGCGAAATTCAGCTTTGATACCGCGTGGCCACTGATTACTGATCTTCAGCTTGATCTGTTGTTTGAAAATGATGCGATGCATCTGGATTCTCGCTCAGCTCAACTGATGGATGTGACGGCAGATCGAATCACAGGACGCATTCCTTATTTAGGGGAAGGCGGCCATATTGAAATTGAAGCTAAAGCGACGGCGTCTGGCAACGCAGTACGCGATTACATGACGTCTTCGCCACTGGTGGGCTCGGTAGGCGCAGCCTTAACCGCACTTCAAGTGAGTGGTGATGTCTCTTCTGAGTTCCAGCTGAATATTCCGTTTGATTCTGAAAAAGAAGCAAGAGCATGGGGTTACGCCGACTTAAGTGGCAACCATGTTGAGATTGAAGCGCCGCCAATGGTGCTCGAGAACACCACGGGTCGAATTGAATTTGATAATGACGTAGTGACGGCAAATGGCCTCGCTGCGGATCTGCTTAACCAAGGTATCTCGCTTGATTTTAAGGGCCTTAATGATGGTCCTGGCTATGCAGTTGATATTGATGTGTTAGGTGATTGGGACGTCAAGCCTCTAGAACCTTACATCGGTGAGCAATGGTTAAGCCGCTTATCAGGTCATGCGCAATGGCAAAGCCAGATTGATATCCAGCTGAATGATATCGGCTTTACCTACCAACTAGACTTACAGTCAGACCTAAAATACTTGGCGAGTGATTACCCATATCCATTGGCGAAAAAATCACTAGAAAGTGGCTCTGCAAGGCTACAGGCATCGGGTAACCAAGAGACGATTACCGCGCGCCTGCAATTGCCAAACACCAAGTACCAAGCTGAGATTGATATCACAGGCGACGTGCCTGAGTTAACGGCGACCAACTTAGTGCTTGGTCGCGGTGGCTACAAAATTAGTCCGGTGGTGGGCCATCACGCCCTGATTCGTACAGACAAATTCAATGCCGATGATTGGTTATCGGTTGTAATGGAACCGGTAAAGCCTTCAACGGCTGTACTTAGTCAAATGAACACGCCAACCATACCTGCGCCAAGCCGTATTACCTTTGAGAGTAAAGAGCTGATCTTGGGTGGTATCTCTTGGAATGACGTCGATTTTAGTGCTAGTAAGAACAAACAGGCGTGGCAAATGGAAGTGTCTAGCCAAGAGCTAGAAGGGGATATTAACTACCTGCCTCCTTATGATTTGACAGTTTCACTGGATCGTCTGCATCTGTTTGTTCCTGAGTGGAGTGATAAGAACAACCAAGATCAGCAACTGCTGCAACGTAAAGAACAAGCTGCGCCATTGATATCCAAATTGGATAGAGAGATCCACGATGCGATGCCAAACCTGACCCTGACGCTGAACGACTTTTGGCTGCAAGGCTACAAGGTGGGTAAGGTCGATGTTGAAATGACGAGGAACGAAGATCGTATCGAGTGGAACAAAATCCAGGTGCGAAGCGGCGGTAACAAAGCGGATGTGAGTGGCTGGTGGGAACTGCAAGGTGACAAGAGTCATTCATCGTTAACCGTTGATGTTGAAGGTGAAAACAACAGCGAGCTCATGGAGCGCTTTGGTATTACTTCCGGGATTCAAAAAGCGCCATTCGCGTTGGAAGGTCAACTAAATTGGGATGGTTCGCCTTGGGGAATCAAAATGGATACCCTTGATGGCAACGTTAAAACCAAGTTTGGTAAAGGCATTATCTCGGATGTGAGCGGCGCAGCTCGATTACTTGGCCTGTTTAGCCTAGATTCGATCATCCGTAAGATGCAGCTTGATTTCTCAGATGTGTTTGATAAAGGTATGGCCTTCAACAGCATCACCGGAACGGGCGAGATTCAAAATGGTATCTTCCTGACCAATGATCTGAACATGGATGCGGTCGCAGGTGAGATGAAAATCAAAGGTATCGCTAACCTCAACACGCGTCAGGTTGATGCTGAGGTGAACTTTACCCCAGATATTACCTCGGGTATTCCCGTATTAACGGCCTTTGCGGTAACCCCTCAAACAGCGCTGTACGTATTGGCGGTGACCACGGTTATCTCGCCAGTTGTGGAAGTCTTTACCCAAGTAAATTATTCGGTGAAAGGACCATTGGATTCACCAACGGTGAGCGAACTTTCTCGTAGCTCTGGCGAGTTTCATCTGCCAGAGAAGCTGAGAAAATTAGCCGAATAGGCCTTAAATTAGCCGAAAAGACCTTATGCCCGAGTCAGCGAATATACGGTGAAATGCTGATTTCTGAATCATAATGAATGGAGGAGCGATACACATGGATTGTGTTGGGTTGATTCAAATGACATCTGGCCCCAGCCCTGAATTGAACTTTGAGTACCTTGCTCAAGAAGTTGCAAAGTGCAAAGAGTTGGGGGCTAAGTGGGTTGTTTGCCCTGAAAACGCGTTAGTTTTTGGCAGTAAAGCTGACTATCACCAGTGTGCTGAGCCTTTTAATGATGGCCCACTGCAAAAGAAAATCTCTGAGCTAGCAAAGCTTCACAGAATTTGGATCGTCATTGGCAGTATGCCGATAAGCACAACTAACGGAGTGACGACCACCACCTTGGTGATTGATGATTTTGGTTGCCTCGTTGCTCATTACGACAAGCTACACATGTTTGATGTGGATGTCGCTGACGCCCATAAGTGCTATCGAGAGTCGGATATTTTCACTCCGGGCAACCAAGTTGTGACAGCGGAAACGCCTTTTGGTCGCTTAGGTTTGAGTATTTGTTATGATGTGCGCTTTCCACACTTGTATTCAGAGTTACGTAAGCAAGGGGCACAAATCATTGTGGTGCCTGCGGCTTTTACAGCGGTAACGGGTCAAGCGCACTGGGAAGTACTATTAAGATGCCGCGCGGTTGAAACACAGTCGTGGATTGTCGCGGTAGGTCAAGGCGGAAAACACCCTTGCCAAAGAGAGACATGGGGACACTCAATGGTGGTTGATCCATGGGGACGAGTGGTCGCACAGTTAGACCAAGATCCTAAAAGTATGGTGGTTGAGATAGACACATCCAGTTGCGAGTCCATTAGGCAAAATATGCCCATCGCGCAACACTCTCGATTTACCAATCAATTTTAATTACAAACAAGAGCCATCTATGAGCATTAATCAAATTGAAGAAGCGCTACTGAACCCGACAGGGCTTACGGAGCAAAATATCGCAGATACATTGGCGAGTATTGCTACCCGCCAAATTGATTATGCTGATATCTACTTTCAGTCAAGCTGGCACGAATCTTTAGTGCTAGAAGACAGCATTATTAAAGACGGCTCTTTCAATATCGATTGCGGTGTTGGCGTTCGTGCAGTATCTGGTGAAAAGACTGGTTTTGCTTACTCTGACCAAATCCAATTGGATGGTCTTAAGCAGAGCGCAATTGCGGCTCGTGGTATTGCTAAACAAGGTCAAAACGGCAAGGTTCAAGCGTTCAAACGCAACTCTAATCAAGCTTACTATGATGCAGTTAACCCGCTTGCGAGTTGGGAAAAACAGCAGAAAACAGAATTACTAAAATCATTAGATGCTTACATTCGCACTAAAGAGCCGATGGTGACTGAAGTATCGGTGAGTTTAAGTGGTGTGCATGAGCAGATGCTGGTTGCTGCGACTGATGGCACTTACGCTGGTGATATTCGTCCGCTGGTTCGCTTGTCTATTAGCGTACTTGCACAGAAGGGTGATCGTCGTGAGCGTGGTAGCGCTGGTGGTGGTGGCCGTTTTGGTTACGACTTCTTCTTAAGTGATGACAAAGGCACTCAAGTTGCTTACCAATTTGCGGATGAAGCGATTCGCCAAGCATTAGTTAACCTTGAAGCAGTGGCTGCGCCTGCTGGTGCCATGCCTGTGGTTCTTGGTTCTGGTTGGCCGGGCGTTCTGCTGCATGAAGCGGTAGGCCACGGTTTAGAAGGCGACTTCAACCGTAAAGAGTCGTCAGTATTCTCCGGCAAAGTTGGTGAGCAAGTAACTTCAAGCCTATGTACGATTGTCGATGACGGTACATTAACGGATCTACGCGGTTCATTGAACGTCGATGATGAAGGTGTTAACGGTCAGTACAATACGTTAATCGAAAACGGCATCCTAAAAGGTTACATGCAAGATAAGCTGAACGCTCGTCTAATGGGTGTAGCACCGACAGGTAATGGTCGTCGTGAGTCATACGCGCATCTTCCAATGCCACGTATGACGAATACATACATGCTACCGGGCGAACACACACCGGAAGAGATCATCGCGACGGTTGAGAAAGGTATCTACGCACCGAACTTCGGTGGCGGTCAGGTCGATATCACATCAGGTAAGTTTGTATTCTCAGCGTCTGAAGCGTACATGATTGAAAACGGTAAGATCACTCACCCAGTGAAAGGCGCGACGCTAATCGGTTCTGGTATCGAAGCGATGCAGCAGGTGTCTATGGTGGGTAACGACCTAAGCATCGACCGTGGTGTGGGTGTGTGTGGTAAGGCTGGTCAAAGTGTGCCAGTGGGTGTTGGTCAACCAACATTGAAACTAGACTCGCTAACCGTTGGTGGTACTGAGTAATTCAGACTAACCTCTGCCGACTTACTTCAAAATATTAAATTGAAAAGCGCCTCCAATGTGAGGCGCTTTTTGTTTTTAGATTACTGATTCAGTGAGCGTATAGAGTCACTACATGTTCTCTTCCGCAAACTCAGCTAGTCGGCTACGCACCACACCATTGAGGTGGATGTTGGCACTGCCTTCGAAGTTTTTAAAACGCTCAACCATGTAGGTTAAGCCTGAAGTCACAGGGGTTAGGTAAGAAGAATCTATCTGCGCTAAGTTACCTGAGCAGACGATCTTAGTACCTTCACCACAACGGGTGATGATGGTTTTTATCTGTGATGCAGTCAGGTTCTGACACTCATCGAGAAGCACAAACGCATTTTGGATGGAACGGCCGCGCATGAAGTTGATCGATTTGAACTGGATATTGGCTTTGTCACAGATGTACTTCATCGAGCCTTCTGTGCAGTGGTCGTTCTTGTGCAGCGCTTCCAGTGTATCGGTCACTGCGGCTAACCAAGGCAACATTTTCTCTTCCTCTGTACCCGGAAGGAAACCTATCGACTCACCAATATCAGGGGTGTTGCGGGTTACGATGATCTTATCGAATTGCTTACGTTCAATGGTTTGTTCAAGTGCAGCAGCCATAGCAAGCAGTGTCTTACCACTACCTGCGGCGCCAGTGAGAATCACAAGATCAATATCAGGGTCGAGCAGCGCATCAATCGCCATGCCTTGATAGACGTTCTTTGGTGTGATGTCCCATGCTCTGCGATTCATCAATCTTTCGCGGCTGAGGTCTCTCAGGGTAATGCTTTCCGGCTCAATCTCCTCGACTCGAGCGGCAAAGTCACTTTCTTCGTCAATTACATATTGGTTGAGGAAGGTTGGCTCGAACGGCGCTCTTGCTAAGGTGTGCAGCGTCTTGCCGCCTAAACTTCTGCTCTCGACATTATCGATACCATCCCAAAATGAGCCTTCCAGTTGTTGGAAGCCTTTGGTGAGGTATTGGATATCATCAATCAGTTGGTCAGTTTGATAGTCTTCAACAAAACGTACACCGGCGCCTTTTGCTCGTAAACGCATATTGATGTCTTTGGTGATGAGAACCACTTCGCGTGGTGCGCGTTTATTTTGAAGATAGAGGACAGCGTTGAGGATTCGGTTATCGCCCGCCTTGTCATCGGCAAAGGCTTTGATGCTTTCTTGAAGTTCGTAGTCAGCGAGTATTGAAATACTGCCAGATGCATTTATGTCTTTAGAAAAAGGGATGCCTTCCGATATTTGGTCTGGTGTGGCTTCCCTGAACAGGTCTTCGAGCGTTCGAATCGCAATTCTCGCATCTCGAGCAACGTCTCTTTTACTGTCTTTGATTCTGTCGAGTTCTTCTAGCACTGTCATGGGGATAACGACATCGTGCTCTTGGAAAGAAAATATAGCGAAGGGTTCGTGAAGTAGGATATTGGTGTCTAAAACAAATAGCTTCCGGTTGGTCTCGCCCATAGCATCTCCTTGCCGACGTGCGGCTTGCCTTGCATTCATTGAACGTAGATAAAGCTCATATAAAGATTAGTATCTGATTCTGGTGATAGTCAACTACTCACCTAAACTTCATCTAGAGGAACAGCACCATATCGTTACGAGTGAATATGGTGTATTCGTTTGAGAGCAGCAATCTGCTACCTATAGATTAACCATGAATTTTTGACAGTTTGATTGCACTGGCGAAAACAGAAAAAAAGCATGAAATCATCTCCTTTAGGCGTGACCTAAATCACAGCATCGAGTAAGATTAGCGACCTTTTTCTGCACCATTTTCTCGAGATATTTATTATTGAGAGCGCACTTAAAAAGTGGCTGCAAACTAGACATTTTTGGCTATATTTTTAGTTCAGGAGCGATAATGTTCTTGTTTAAAACTGCAGTTAAGAAGACCAAATTCCAACTATAAGATTGAGGTAGTCGATTCATGACATTTGCTTTGGGGCAACGCTGGATAAGCGATACGGAGAGCGATTTAGGTTTAGGTACCGTTGTAGCAATGGATGCTCGCACAGTGACACTAATGTTTGCAGCGTCAGAAGAAAACCGTGTTTATGCACGTACTGATGCTCCCGTAACCCGAGTAACGTTTAATGTAGGCGATGTCATCGAATGCCAAGAAGGTTGGTCTCTGTCTGTCGAAGAAGTTATCGAAGACAAAGGGCTGCTAACCTACTTAGGTACTCGCGAAGATACCCAAGAAACAGAAGTCACTCTGCGTGAAATCTTCTTAAGCAACCAGATCCGCTTTAACAAGCCACAAGATAAGCTATACGCAGGTCAAATCGACCGTATGGATAACTTTGTGTTGCGTTACCGTGCGCTAAGCAACCAGTACCAACAACACAAGAGCCCGATGCGTGGCTTGTGTGGTATGCGTGCTGGCTTGATCCCTCATCAGCTATACATCGCTCATGAAGTGGGTCGTCGTCACGCTCCGCGCGTTTTACTGGCTGATGAAGTGGGCCTAGGTAAAACCATCGAAGCGGGCATGATCATCCACCAACAGGTGCTGTCTGGCCGTGCTGAACGCATTCTGATTGTGGTTCCTGAAACTCTACAACACCAATGGTTAGTAGAGATGATGCGCCGTTTCAACCTGCATTTTTCTATCTTCGATGAAGAGCGTTGTATTGAAGCGTTTGCTGAATCAGACAACCCGTTTGATACCCAGCAGTACGTTCTGTGTTCTTTGGACTTCCTACGTAAGAGCCGTAAGCGCTACGAGCAAGCACTTGAAGGCGAGTGGGACTTGTTGGTTGTCGATGAAGCGCACCACCTTGAGTGGAGCCAAGACAAACCAAGCCGTGAATACCAAGTGGTTGAAGGCTTAGCGGAAAATACGTCTGGTGTGCTACTACTAACAGCAACGCCTGAACAGCTTGGTCGTGAGAGCCACTTTGCACGTCTGCGTCTGCTTGATCCTGATCGCTTCTACGATTACGAAGCATTCGTTGAAGAAGAAGACCAATACGCACCGGTTGCTGATGCAGTAACGGCTCTGTTCTCTGGAGTGAAGCTTGAAAACAGCGCGAAGAACCAGATTACGGAACTGCTTTCTGAGCAAGATGTTGAGCCTCTATTCCGCGTTATCGAAGGTGATAGCAGCGAAGAAGAGCAAGCGTTAGCTCGCCAAGAATTGATTGATAACCTTATGGATCGCCATGGTACTGGCCGTGTTCTTTTCAGAAACACACGTGCTGCAATCAAAGGCTTCCCTAAGCGTAATGTAAACCTACTGCCGATGGAGATTCCAACGCAGTACACAACCTCAATGCGTGTATCTGGCATGATCGGTGGCAAAATGGCTCCCGAAGCTCGTGCAATGAAGATGCTGTATCCAGAAGAGATCTTCCAAGAGTTTGAAGGTGAAGATTCAAGCTGGTGGCAGTTCGACTCACGCGTTAACTGGTTGATTGAAAAGATCCAAGACAAGCGCAGCGAGAAAATCCTAGTGATCGCATCACGTGCAAGTACGGCGCTTCAATTAGAGCAAGCACTGCGTGAGCGTGAAGGTGTGCGTGCAACCGTATTCCACGAAGGCATGTCGATCCTTGAACGTGATAAAGCTGCGGCTTACTTTGCTCAAGAAGAGGGCGGCGCTCAGGTTCTTATCTGTAGTGAAATCGGCTCTGAAGGTCGTAACTTCCAGTTCGCTAACCAACTTGTGATGTTTGATCTACCATTCAACCCAGACTTGCTTGAGCAACGTATTGGCCGTTTGGACCGTATCGGTCAGCTGCGTGATATCGACATTCATGTTCCTTACCTAAAAGGCACATCACAGGCGATCCTTGCGCGTTGGTTCGATGAAGGTCTGAATGCATTTGCGGAAACTTGTCCAACGGGTCGCACGGTTTACGATAAGTACTCAGATGTTCTTATCGAGATGCTGGCTTCTGGTAACACTGAGCAACTTGATGAAGTGATTGAAGAGTCTGCCAAGCTAAATCAAAGCCTGAAATCAGATCTAGAAAAAGGCCGTGATCGCCTATTAGAAATGCACTCAAACGGCGGCGACAAAGCGCATGAAATTGCAGAGAAGATTGCCTCGACTGACGGCGACACTAACCTAGTAACGTTTGCACTAAGCCTGTTCGATACGATTGGCTTGAACCAAGACGACAAGGGTGAGAATGCTCTGGTTGTAACGCCGTCTGAGCACATGATGGTGCCAAGCTACCCAGGCTTACCATACGAAGGCGCAACCATCACGTTTGATCGTGATACTGCGCTTTCTCGTGAAGACATGAACTTCATTAGCTGGGAACACCCAATGATTCAGGGCGGTATCGATCTGCTACTGAGTGAAGGTGTTGGTGCATCAGCGGTATCACTACTGAAAAACAAAGCGCTGCCAGTGGGTACTATCCTGCTTGAGCTGGTTTACCTTGTGGATGCGCAAGCGCCGAAACGCAGCGGTATCAGCCAGTTCTTGCCTAAGACGCCAATTCGTTTGATGATGGATGGCCGTGGTAATGACTTATCAGCTCAGGTTGAGTTCGACAGCTTTAACCGTCAATTAAGCCCTGTAAACCGTCACCTAGCGAGCAAGCTAGTTAACTCGGTACAAGGTGAAATTCACAAGCTAATCGAAGCGGGTGAGACGCACGTACTTCCTAAAGTGGAAGAAGTGCGTGAACAAGCTCAACGAGATATGCACAATAACCTGAACGGTGAATTAGAGCGTCTACAAGCGCTTAAAGCCGTGAATCCTAATATTCGTGATGAAGAGCTAGAGGTAATCGAAGCTCAAATCAATGAACTGACCGGTTACATCAGCAAAGCTCAGGTTCAGCTAGATTCATTACGCTTGATTGTGGTTTCTCACAACTAGTTTTGAATTAGCGAAATGCTTCAACGAAATAAGGCCTTCATTATGAAGGCCTTATTTGTATCTGTAGCTTAATTAACAATTCAAGTAACTGGTTACATTAACCACTTCCACCAAACAAATACCGCTAGGAAACCAAATAGGTAAACAAGACCTGCTACAGACAACCATTTTAGTTTGCTGCCAATGGCTAGCGCTTCTGGAAGCTTAGCTTTGTTGACCAAGATGAAATTAAGCAGAGCGAAGAATGGCGTTGTTGCAAACGCGAGTACCATTGCGAAATCGAGCATAGGCATCAGTGCTGCGCTAAAGAACATCACAATCGCGAGTGCCGCGATAGAGACAATGATTATCCAGCCTTGCAGCATTCTTGGGCTTGAATCTTTTTTGAATAATAGACGTTGTGATTCAGCAAGCACGCGTGAGTAGCCATCGATAACGGTAATGGTGCTACCAAAGATACAGAAGAAAGCGATAAGAGCGATTAACGGGCGAGACCATTCACCAATTGTCGAAGCGTAGATGCCGACCAATTGATGAGTAAAGCCAACACCGGAGCGAGACAGTTCAACTCCCGAACCGTGAAGTACTAGCGCGCCTAACGCAACGAATACTAAAGCAAGCAGCGCCGTACCAATGTAGCCAACGTTAAAGTCGAACAGCGCTGATTGTGCGGTCACTTCCTGCTTCTCTTTTTGGCTTTTTAGCCACATAGAGGTGATGCTTGATATTTCGATAGGCGCAGGCATCCAACCCATGGTCACCACGATAAAACCAATAGCAGCCAATGACCAAGGCGACGGTGGAACAAAAGCAGCATCAGGTTCGACTGGAGAGCCGATAGCAATGGCGACTGCAGCTAAGGTTGTGATGGTTAAGATCGCCATGATCGCTTTAGATAGTGTATCTAGAGCACGATAATGGCCAGCAAACAGAATGATCAAACAGGTCGCTAAAACGATCATGCACAAGGTGCTAGTGGCTAAATCGAAAGGAACAAAGTAACTGAGTAGGCTTGCACTGAATAATAGCAGGGCAGCGGTATTCACGACCGCAGATATGGCACTCAAGATCGAAAAGATCACAAGGTATGGGCGGCCTAGGTTAGAGTAACCTTCCACCAAGCTTTGACCCGTTCCTAGCGTGTATTGGATGCCGGCTCTGAAGAATGGATATTTAAATACGTTAACGAGGATAATGAGAGCGGCAAGCTGCCAACCATAAATCGCACCCGCCTTGGTTGAGGCGACTAAGTGAGAACCACCTACAGCCGCTGCGGCCATCATAATGCCTGGGCCAAGAGACTTAATTAAACTTGATAGGGGAGCTGAGGTTGGTGTTTTTGTGTTGGTGGTTTTAACCGTACTGTCCATCGTTTTTCCTTTGATGCTGACTTCTTATTATCTGTTACCCTATCAATACCATGTTTTGTAAAGCCGTCAACTTTTATGTACGAAAATATTGAAAATTGTATTTATTTATAAACGAATCAACCGTGAATTATTTGTTCACTAGCAATTAAGAGGCTTCAATGGCGTTAGAACAGTACACACCACCACGTGAACCGTGGATTGATATTGTTTATCAAGATGACGATATTCTTGTGGTGAACAAGCCTGCAGGCCTGCTTTCTGTTCCGGGTAGGTTACCTGAGCATTACGACAGTATGTGGAGTCGCTTGGTTGTCGAATTTCCAGAGATTCAAGTCGTGCATCGATTAGACATGTCGACATCGGGCTTGATGCTGCTCGCTAAACACAAACAAGCTGAGCGTCATTTGAAGAAGCAATTTCAATATCGACTGACACACAAACTCTATTACGCCCGAGTATGGGGTTCAGTAGAAGAAGCTGAAGGTTTGATTGACCTCCCTCTTATTTGCGATTGGCCAAACCGGCCGAAGCAGAAAGTGTGTTTCGAGGATGGTAAATCATCTCAGACTCGCTATGTGGTTGAGCAAGAAGAGGTAAAAACGACCTTATTGAAGCTACTGCCTATCACGGGACGATCTCATCAGTTGCGAGTGCACTGCATGGAGGTGGGGAATCCTATTGTGGGTGATGAGTTTTATGCAACGCCAGATGCATTTATCTATAGCGAGAGGTTAGCTCTGCACGCGTGTGAACTCAGTTTTTATCACCCGGCCAATGATCAGTTATTCAAAGCCTTTGTTCCGTGTGACTTTTATCCTCAAGCATCGCCACAAATCGAACAGCACTTTGAAATTGCGTCTGAGCTTCCAGACTACAGTAAGCTAAAAGCTTAGAATGGACTGATTCATAGATCTAACCAAGGAAGAAGAATGCCAACGCTGAAAGTTGTGTTTCTCGATAGAGCGACTATCCCATCTCAAATTCATTTAAAGCCTCTGAGCTTTGAGCATGAATGGGTAGAGTATGATTTCACAGCTCCTGAGCAAGTATCAGAGCGAGTTGAAGAAGCTGATGTGGTGATCACTAACAAGGTAGTGCTCAATGAGTCGAATCTCGCTGGTGCGAAAAAACTCAAGTTGATCGCGGTTTCAGCGACCGGTGTCAATAATGTCGATGTGGAATACTGCAAATCTAAAAACATTGCAGTGACAAACGTACAAGGTTATGCGACTCAATCGGTTCCTGAACATGTCATCGCAATGCTGTTTGCACTTAAACGAAACCTTGTTGGTTATCACAAAGACATTGAGGCAGGTGAGTGGCAAAAGGACAAGCAGTTCTGCTTCTTTACTCATCCGATTCAAGATGTGGCTGGCAGCACACTGGGGTTGATGGGGAGTGGCAGCTTAGGTCAAGCCACCGCAATGTTAGCCAAAGCGATTGGTATGAAGGTGATGTTTGCCGAGCGAAAAGGAGCAGAGTCTTGTCGAGAAGGGTATCTACCTTTTGATACGGTATTGAAGCAAGCGGATGCGATCAGTCTACATTGCCCATTGACTGACGCGACCCAAAATCTGATTTCAGAGCGAGAGCTCACAATGATGAAATCGAGCGCGGTATTAATTAATGCCGGGCGCGGAGGTCTAGTAGATGAACAAGCCCTAGTTGAGGCTTTGAAAAAACATGAGATTGCAGGCGCTGGTATGGATGTGTTTACACAAGAGCCAGCCGACAACTCAAATCCACTATTGGCTAATAGCCACTTACCGATCTTATTACTCACTCCACATGTGGCGTGGGGCAGCGACAGCTCGATTCAAAAACTGTCTGATATCTTAATCGATAATATTGATGGGTTTGTTGAGGGTAATCCGCAGAACTTAGTGAGTTGATTAAAGAATTAAATTGCGTGAACGCAAAACAAAAAAGGTTGGCCTGTAGGCCAACCTTTTTAGATTGTGTGTCGATTAAATGACTTAACCTTGCGGTTTAACCACCAATACATTGATTGGTGAGTTCTGTACTACTTTGCTTGCAACCGAGCCAAGTACCACTTTGTCGATTTTTGAACGCTTATGGCTAGGCATCACGATAAGGTCGGCGCCAAGCTTTTCTGCGTAATCAAGAATCGTCGCGTAGGTTTTACCCTCAGCAACATGAACTTTGTAAACCACTTCATCGTCGATGTGTTTGTCGGCAAACTCTTTCAGCTGATTTTTAACATCAAGCTTCATTTGGTTCGCTGCATCTTTCGGGAAGTAAGACGCCACCATCGACATGTGAATGCCTGGTAGTACGTTCAGAATGTGGATTTCAGCATTGCTGTGTTTTGCGTGCCATACCGCCAGTTCGACTGCCTTATCAGAAAAGCCTTTGTCATTAAGATCAACAGGAACAAGGATTTGTTTATACATGTATTCGTCTCTTTTTAATCAGCGCTAAGCTTTCACTTAGCACTGTAATTATCCTTTCCATGTAATAAAGCCAAATAGCGCTAAGCACTACTCAGCCTTATCCATTACGCGCTAATCTCATCCTTACGAGCACGTCTTCTTTGGTTCATCGCTAAACCAATCAAAATGATCAGAGCTGGTAAGAATACCCACTCTTTCATTGGTCGATCTGCATCTTGGATAACGGATTTGATTTCCCAATCGAAATCAATACCAGCCGCTTCTGCTGGGCTACCGAACTCAACCATATCAACAATCATCTTGCCTTCTGATTCAGTCAGCATCAGACCCATAGAGGCAATACGATCTTCACTTGAGGTCGCAGAATCTTCAAACGGCAGGCGAACTGTCTTTTCAGAATAGTCACCTTCTAAGTTTTCGCCACCCACTCTAAGTTCAAGTGATTGTCCCACATCCAGCTTTTCCGTGATTTGAGCAATCTCAACTCCAGGTGAAAGAACTTTCTCTGGGTAAATCATGTCCCACCAGAAGCCAGGGCGGAAGAAAGTGAAGGTTAATGCAATAAGCAGCACCGTTTCCCACCACTTGTTCTTGGTGAACCACCAACCTTGTGTTGCAGCTGCGAAGATAAGTACCGCAGTCACAGATGAGAAAATCGTTAGTGCTAAGTGCCACCAAGAATCAATGCCCATCAGTAGTAGTTGAGTATTGAAGATGAACATGAAAGGTAGAATTGCGGTACGGATATCATAGGTGAAGCCTTGGATACCAGTACGAATCGGATCTGATTTCGCAATTGCCGCTGCTGCAAACGCCGCGAGACCTACCGGAGGTGTATCATCCGCAAGAATACCGAAGTAGAATACGAATAAGTGAACCGCAATCAATGGAATGATCAAGCCGTGCGCAGCGCCTAGGGTCACGATTACCGGAGCCATCAGCGTTGATACAACGATGTAGTTCGCCGTTGTTGGCAAGCCCATACCTAAGATCAAGCTGATTACTGCAGTGAATAGCAACATAAGAATGATGCTACCGCCTGAGATAAACTCAACGAAGTCCGTCATTACTAGACCGATACCCGTTAGAGTCACCACGCCTACAACCGTACCTGCAGCCGCTGTCGCGACACCGATACCAATCATGTTACGTGCGCCTGAAACCAAGCTCTCTGCGAGATCAACGAAGCCAGCTTTAGTTTGCTCTGCAAGATCGTCTGATTTGTTCATCAGAGTCATTAACGGACGCTGAGTGATCAGAATGAAGATCATGAACACGGTCGCCCAGAATGCCGACAGACCTGGAGAGAAACGCTCTACAGTCAGACACCAAACAAGTACTACGATAGGCAGTAGGAAGTGCAAACCAGATTTAATCGTTGGCCCCGGATCCGGAACTTCTTTTAGATCAGCATCGATTTCCATGCCGCCTTCAGCTGCGTATTTTGCAGATACGCGAACCAGAGCAACATAAGCGATCAATAGCGCCACAGTTACGATTGGTGTTGCCGCATCGCCAAATACATCTTTCGTCCAACCCACACCGTAGTAAACCGCGGCGCTGATGACACACAGACCTAAAATGGTACCCGTGAAAGACAGTAAGCTTTGTACGATAGTTGGTGTGTGGCGACGAGGTAGGCCAGTCATACCTGCTTTACATGCTTCTAGATGAACAATGTAAATCAGAGCGATGTAAGAGATCAGAGCGGGCAGTAGCGCGGCTTTGATTACTTCTACATACGAAATGCCCACATACTCAACCATCAAGAAGGCTGCTGCACCCATGATAGGTGGTGTTAATTGACCATTGGTTGAAGCCGCGACTTCTACCGCACCGGCTTTTGTGCCCGGGAAACCAACACGCTTCATTAGCGGGATAGTAAAGGTACCCGTGGTTACCACGTTCGCGATAGATGAACCTGATACCAAACCAGACAGACCTGATGCGACAACGGCTGCTTTCGCTGGGCCGCCTTTCATGTGACCAAGCAGTGAGAATGCAACTTTAATAAAGTAAGCACCGGCGCCAGCACGTTCTAGCATTGCACCAAACAGTACAAACAAGAATACGAATGACGTTGATACGCCAAGAGCGACACCGAATACACCTTCAGTTGTTAGCCACAGATGCGACATTGCCTTGTTCAGGCTCGCACCTTTGTGGGCAATAACGTCTGGCATGTGAGGGCCACCAAAGGTGTAAAGTAGGAATACTGCCGCCACAACCATAAGAGGTGGACCTAAAGCGCGTCGTGTTGCTTCAAGCAGTAGAACCATACCGAACACCGCTGCAACAATATCAAATGTTGTGGGAGCACCAGAACGACCGGCAAGTTCAGTGTAGAAAATATAGATATAAGAAGCTGAAAAACTACCTACAAGCGCTAATACCCAGTCGACTGCCGGGATATGGTCCCGCGGCGAGTTCTTCATAGCTGGATAAGCGGTAAATGCTAGGAAAATAGCAAAGGTAAGGTGAATTGCTCGAGCTTCGGTATCGTTTAAAATTCCGAAGTTAAAAATGAACGGCAGCGGAGATGCATACCAAAGTTGGAACAGTGACCAGCATAGAGGCACAAACCATAAAATACGGCCTTGGATACCGCGAGGGCTACGCGCACCAGTGTCTGATTGTGCCACCATTTCTTGCACATCTGGAGACGGTGATGTTGTCTGCGTCATGTACTTTATCCTTATTATTGATGGTCTGCCTTTCTTACGAACAACGAGACGTTATTTCTTTCCTATCTAGTGTAGTGAATGGATAGGGAAATGCGTTTTTTGCTCGTCTTTGTCTTAGGCTTGATACGAAGGTAAGTCCGCCAAATTGGAGAAACTTAAAGGGCTGTTCTTTTCACTTAAATTATTTTTATAAAACGTGAAAAGCCAATAAGGAGGGCTAGCCTCCTTATTGGTGTAGTAGGCTTAAAGTAGAGTTACTTTAGAAGGCCCACTTCTTTGTAGTATTTTGCTGCGCCTGGGTGAAGAGGGATAGAGATACCCGCTTTAACCATGTCTTCTTTTTTCAGGTTAGCAAATGCTGGGTGTAGGCGTTTGAAAGTGTCAAAGTTTTCAAATACTGCCTTAGCAACGTTGTATGCAACTTCTTCAGAAACGTCTGAAGTTGTTACCATAGTAGCTGCAACACCGAAGCTGTTTACGTCAGCGTCAGTACCACGGTACATACCAGCAGGAACTGTGCTGTAAGCGTAGTATGGGTTTTCAGCTACGATCTTGTCGATCTGTGGACCTGTTGCTGAAACCAGTTTTGCATCACAAGACGTTGTTGCTTCTTTGATTGATCCGTTCGGGTGACCAACCATGTAGATGAATGCATCAATCTTGTTATCACAAAGTGCTTGTGAACGCTCAGAACCTTTAAGTTCAGAAGCAAGCTTGAAGCTGTCGTTAGTCCAGCCCATAGCGTCCATTACAACACCCATCGTTGCACGGTCACCAGAACCTGGGTTACCAATGTTTACACGCTTACCTGCTAGGTCAGACACATTGTTGATGCCAGCATCAGTACGAGCGATGATGTTGAACGGTTCTGTATGTAGAGAGAACATCGCGCGAAGTTTCTTGTATTCGCCCTGATCTTTGAACTTACTTGTACCGTTGTAGCCGTGGTATTGCCAGTCCGATTGAACAACACCGAAATCTAGTTCACCAGCACGGATGGTGTTAACGTTGTAGATTGAACCACCAGTAGACTCTACAGAACAACGAATGTTGTGGTCTTTGCGGCCCTTGTTCACTAGCTTACAAATCGCACCACCAGTTGGGTAGTAAACACCCGTAACTGAACCAGTACCAATCGTGATGAACTCTTGAGCGTTAACAGCGCCAGCGCCCATTACAGCAGCTGCAATAGCACCAACTTTAATAAGTTTGGTAAATGCCATGAATTTCCCTTCCTTTATTCATTATTAACCCTGAAACAAGTGTAGTTGCCTCAGGAGTTTCCTATTTGGAAACGGCACCTTTTTCAATCCATGTGATGAAAAAGTGGCTGAATAATATCAAAAATTGGCAGAAAATTACTCGAATGTTAAAAGATATAGCTAAAAAATCTAACAAATGATGTCTTGATCTCGTGTTTGATTTGCTACTGAGTTTTTTAAAATCAATGGTTTAGTGTGATTTTGGAAGGGAGGTATGGATATTCTAGGATGTGATTTGGATCACGAAGCAAATAGATACTCGTGATCCATTAATAAGGCTGATAGTTATGAAACAGCGATCAATTATCCTGCGTATTCAAACAGTTCACACACTGAATCAAACAGTTGCTTAGTGGTAACCGATAACGTTGGGGTAATAAAGATAGTGTCATCACCCGCGACTACGCCCAGTATGCCTTCCGACTTACCTAGTGAGTCTAATAAACGAGCAATCAGCTGCGCCGCACCAGGACCTGTGTGTATCACCACCAATGCATTGTTGTGGTCAATATCTAGTACTAATTCTCTTAGAGAGCTAGAAACGGTCGGAACACCTAGCTCAGCAGGAAGACAGTAAACCATCTCCATTTTTGCGTTACGAGTTCGAACGGCACCAAATTTGGTTAACATACGCGAGACTTTAGACTGGTTGATGCTTTCAAAACCTTCGTGTTTTAGAGCATCAACAATTTCGCCTTGTGAGCCAAAACGTTCTTCTTTTAGTAAGGCTTTAAATGCACGAACTAAGTTGTCTTGCTTTTCTGTATTGCGCATATGTCATTCTTATTCATTAACAAAGATGTTTGCATATTCTCGCATACATATTCAATTTTAGCCAAAACATCCCTGTAATTTGTTAGTCATATCACTGTAAATATTTAATGGAATAATGTGTTATTTGCGACGACTTATTTTGTTATTTCAGTCGATTATCGCCATAATGCGAACTTGCTGTGTAGCACGGTTTTATTGACTTGCGCGAAGTCGCAAAGCTAGCGTTAATTGATTGTAATCACTTTGTGATTAATATAGTTTTTTAACTTAGATTTAGCTCAAGAATTACCCTACAAAGAATCTATAAGAGAAAGCTCTCAAGGAGAATAACAATGAAAGTAGCTGTTATTGGTGCCGCTGGTGGCATCGGTCAAGCCCTAGCCCTACTACTTAAGAACCGCCTACCTGCTGGTTCAGATCTTGCACTTTACGACATCGCTCCGGTAACACCGGGTGTTGCTGCCGATCTTAGCCATATCCCAACGCCTGTTTCGATCAAAGGTTACGCGGGTGAAGATCCAACACCAGCACTAGAAGGTGCGGATGTTGTACTTATTTCAGCGGGTGTTGCTCGTAAGCCTGGTATGGATCGTGCGGATCTTTTCAATGTGAACGCTGGCATTGTTAAGTCTCTTGCAGAGAAAATCGCAGTTACTTGTCCGACTGCTTGTGTTGGTATCATTACTAACCCAGTAAACACAACAGTGCCAATCGCGGCTGAAGTACTGAAGAAAGCGGGCGTTTACGACAAGCGTCGTCTATTCGGTATTACGACTCTTGATGTGATTCGTTCTGAAACGTTCGTTGCTGAACTGAAAGACAAAGATCCAGGCGACATCCGTGTTCCTGTTATCGGTGGTCACTCAGGCGTAACGATTCTTCCTCTACTTTCTCAAGTTGAAGGCGTAGAGTTCACTGATGAAGAAATTGCAGCGCTAACGACTCGCATCCAAAATGCAGGTACTGAAGTAGTAGAAGCTAAAGCTGGCGGCGGCAGTGCGACACTGTCTATGGGTCAAGCGGCTTGTCGTTTCGGTCTTGCACTAGTTAAAGCACTTCAAGGTGAAGAAAACGTGATTGAATGTGCATACGTTGAAGGTGAAGGCGAGCACGCTCCATTCTTCGCACAGCCAGTTAAACTAGGCAAAGAGGGCGCTGAAGCGATCCTTAGCTACGGTGAGCTAAGTGACTTCGAACGTAACGCTTTAGATAGCATGCTTGAAACGCTAAATGGTGACATCGAGATTGGTGTTGAATTCGCTAAATAAGCGAAACGCTATTTAACTCAGACTTAAGCTAATTAATAAGGGCCGGTCATTATGATCGGCTTTTTTGATCCTGAAGTTCAAGCTACTCGTATTTAGCTTTACAATTAATGTGAAGGTAAATGTTATGGCTACTGTTCAGAAGGGTATGAATGTCGAATATTTGGGGCACTTAGGAAAAGTATTGGTAATTGATGAGCAAGAGCAGTACGCGCTAGTAGAGACTTACAACGGGCATGATCAGTACGCGGTGCCAATGGAAGAGCTTGAAGAGATTGAAGCACAACTGCCGTTATCATTAGAAGCCAGTCGATATTGAATTTGGCTCACCTACAAATATTTGTTGAAAACCAAAAAAAAGAGCCCTGAGGCTCTTTTTGTTATTTATATAGAAGCTAGAAGCGAGTTGTCTATTAACCTGCTTACTTACTGCGTTTAACAGCTAAGTGTGCGAGCGTGGTTAGCGCTTGCTTATATTCTGAGTCAGGAAGTACAGAAAGCTCAGCGATGGCTTTATCGGCCTCTTCGTAGGCTTTATTTGTTGTGTACTCTAAAGAGCCTGTCTCTTTCATTACAGCCATAATATCGTCAAGACGTTCCATGCCGTTCGCTTTCTCAATCGCTTCACGAATCATGCTTGCTTGTTCAGGAGAGCCATTATGCATTGCGTAAAGTAGAGGCAGTGTTGGTTTGCCTTCGGCTAGATCGTCACCAACGTTTTTACCCATCTCTTTACCATCTGCAGTGTAATCCATCACATCGTCAATCAGTTGGAAAGCGGTGCCTAGGTATTTACCATAGTTCTGCATTGCTGTTTCGATCTCTGGTGATGACTCAGTAAGAATCGCACCGATTTGGGTCGCAGCTTCGAACAAACGAGCAGTCTTAGAGTAGATCACCTGCATGTAGCTTTCTTCTGTGGTGTCTGGGTTATTGCAGTTCATTAATTGTTGAACTTCACCCTCGGCAATCACGTTTACCGCTTCACTCATTAACTCAAGGATCTTTAAGGATCCTAGCGTTGTCATCATTTGGAATGAGCGTGTGTAGATAAAGTCACCCACCAAAACGCTAGCGGCATTACCAAAAGCGGCATTGGCCGTCGCTTTACCACGTCTCATGTCCGATTCGTCGACAACGTCGTCATGAAGCAGGGTTGCGGTGTGAATAAACTCGATAAAGGCTGCAGAGGTGATATGAGCTTCACCTTGGTAACCAAGTGCGCGGGCAGATAAAAGAGCAAGCAAAGGGCGTAGGCGCTTTCCACCACCGCTAACGATATAAAAACCAAGCTGGTTGATTAAACTTACGTCAGAATTAAGTTGGGCTTGAATTGTTTCATTCACTTTTGCCATATCATTGGCAGTAAGCGTTTGGATAGCTTTAAAATCCATTGTTCATCCGGCTGAAGTTAGACCCTGTAAGGCTTATACGTTGTATTCAATTGTTGAATAATACACTAAAAAACGTTGATTAATACATCGCTAAAGGGCATGATTGCCACACTTTTCTTTGGCGAACAGGTTTTCGCCAATTTTTTAAAAATATGACTTGTCATAGCGCCATGATTCCCGTAGAATCTGCGCCCTATTGATTAGTTTAGCGCACACCCGAGTTGTACAATTAACAACCATAGGCTGTGCGGAAAAAGCGGAGTAAAATATGTACGCTGTTTTCCAATCTGGTGGCAAACAACACCGAGTAAGCGAAGGTCAAACACTTCGTTTAGAGAAATTAGACGTTGAAACTGGTGCAACTGTTGAATTTGATAAAGTTCTTCTTGTTGCTAACGGCGAAGAAATCGCTGTTGGTGCACCTCTTGTTGAAGGTGGCAAGGTTACTGCAGAAGTAGTACAACACGGTCGTGGCGATAAAGTAAAAATCGTTAAGTTCCGTCGTCGTAAGCACTCGCGTAAGCAAGCTGGTCACCGTCAGTGGTTCACTGAAGTGAAAATCACTGGCATTAACGCTTAAGTATTAGGAGAGTTTAACAATGGCACATAAAAAAGCTGGCGGTTCTACTAATAACGGCCGCGATTCAGAAAGCAAACGTCTTGGTGTTAAGCGTTTTGGTGGTGAATCTGTTCTTGCAGGTAACATCATCGTTCGTCAACGTGGTACTAAGTTCCACGCTGGCACAAACGTTGGCATCGGTAAAGACCACACTCTTTTCGCTCTTACTGAAGGTAAAGTGAAATTTGCTGTTAAAGGTCCTAAAAACCGTAAGTTTGTAAGCATCGAAGCTGAGTAATTTAATCTTTAACTAGATTATTTTATTAGCTTTCAAGCTGAATTCAAAAGCCCTGCCGATTCGGCAGGGTTTTTTATTTATAGCAAGAATAAAAAAGCAGACGCTCTTGTTTTGGTTTTGAGAAGCCGTTTTATTTTTTGATAAACAGATTAGTTTTTAAGAAGCCGTTTGTTTTTAAGAAATAAGAAGCAAAGAACCTCTCCTTATTTGTTCCTTGGTTGCAGGTCGGCCTAGATCTTAGGTGATCGATCTAAACACGGATCTGCTAGAATTTATATCACTCCTTGATGAGTGGTAACGCAACGTAAGTGCGGAGTTAAAAAATGAAATTCGTTGATGAAGCGGTAGTAAAAATAGAAGCCGGTGATGGCGGTAATGGTACAGTTAGCTTTTGGCGCGAAAAATTCGTCGCTAAAGGTGGTCCTGATGGCGGCGACGGTGGTGACGGCGGTGATGTTTACATCCAAGCGGATGAGAACTTAAACACACTGATCGATTACCGTTTCCAACGTTTTTACAATGCAGAGCGTGGCGAGAATGGTCGCGGCGGTAACTGTACTGGTAAACGTGGTAAAGACATTACGCTGAAAGTACCAGTTGGTACGCGTGCAGTTGATATCCACACCAACGAAATCGTTGCTGAAGTTGCTGAACACGGCAAGAAAGTAATGGTTGGTAAAGGTGGTTGGCACGGTCTTGGTAACACACGTTTTAAATCGTCTGTTAACCGCGCTCCTCGTCAAAAGACAATGGGTACTAAAGGCGAAGTTCGTGAACTGCGTTTAGAGCTTCTTCTATTAGCTGACGTTGGTATGCTTGGCCTACCAAACGCAGGTAAATCTACTTTTATTCGTTCAGTATCTGCTGCGAAACCAAAAGTGGCTGATTACCCGTTCACTACTTTGATCCCAAGCTTGGGTGTGGTAAGTGTTGTCCCTGAAAAGAGCTTCGTTGTTGCCGATATCCCAGGACTAATCGAAGGCGCAGCTGATGGCGCTGGCCTTGGTATCCGATTCCTTAAGCACCTTGAGCGTTGTCGTGTTCTTCTGCATATGATCGACATTATGCCGATCGATCAATCTGATCCTATTCAGAATGCACTAACGATCATCGATGAGCTTGAGCAATACAGTGAAAAAGTTTCACAAAAACCTCGCTGGTTAGTGTTCAATAAAGTTGACCTAATGCCAGAAGACGAAGCAGACGAAAAGATTCAAGAAATCATCGATGCTTTGGGCTGGGAAGGCGAGTACTTCAAGATCTCTGCTGTGAATAAAATCGGCACCAAAGACCTTTGCTTCAAACTAGGTGAGTTTATGGAAAACCTACCTCGTGAAGTTGTAGAAGTTGAAGAAGAAGAAAAAGTAGACTTTATGTGGGATGACTACCATAAAGATGCGATGAGCGGTAAGAATGTCGTTACTGAAGATGACGACGATTGGGACGATTGGGATGACGAAGAGGATGACGGCCATGTTATCTATGTTCGTGACTAATCCTCTTAGTTTCTCATAACGCATCGGTCGCTTCTTACAAGTACACTGATAGTTTTATTAAACCGCAATGAAAATTGCGGTTTTTTTGTATCTAAATCATGACGTCTTACTGTTTTTTATGCAAAATTTATCTTTAGATAATTAACGCCTATGGGAAGGAAATCATGGCATCAAAGCAAAGAGCGATCTCAAGACTCGTCGCTCAATCAGGACAAATGTTATTGGCGCACGGGGCAGAGAGCACACTGGTCGGCGATATCATGCGTCGCATCGGTATTGCTTGTGGGGTGAATGAGGTTGAAGTCGCACTGTCAGCCAATGCGCTTGTTGTAACTACCGTAATGGATGATCACTGTATTACCACTACTCGAAGTTGTGCTGATCGTGGCATTAACATGCAGGTTATCACCGACATTCAACGCATTTGCATCATGATGGAGAAGGGAATTCTCGATTATGATTTGGCGTATAAAAAGATTCAAAACATCAGCCCCGAGCGCTACAACCGTTGGTTAGTGGTTGTGATGATAGGGTTGTCGTGCGCCTCTTTTAGCCACCTTGCGGGCGGAGACTGGCAAGTCTTCATGATGACTTTTATTGCTTCAGCTTGCGGTATGATCGTCAGGCAAGAGATTGGGCACCGCCATTTCAATCCGCTATTAAACTTTGCTATCACAGCATTCGTTACCACGACCATTTCAGCTCAAGCCGTACTTTACAATATTGGCGGCCAACCCACGATCGTGATGGCTTCATCTGTATTAATGTTAGTACCTGGTTTTCCTCTGATTAACTCCGTCGCTGATATGCTTAAAGGCCATATTAATATGGGGTTAGCGCGCTTTACCATGGCCAGCTTATTAACTCTGGCGACGAGCTTGGGCATTGTCGCGGCGATGAGTCTATCAGATGTTTGGGGGTGGGCAAGCTAATGAGTATTTTCGAACTGTTTTTAGGTCTGCTCAACGATATGTTTTTCGCCGCTATTCCTGCGGTTGGGTTTGCATTGGTGTTTAACGTTCCGCAACGTGCTTTAATTTATTGTGCACTCGGTGGTTCTATCGGTCATGGTAGCCGGTATCTGATGATGCACTTTGGTATTCCCATCGAATGGGCGACGTTCTTCGCCGCAACCGTGGTTGGTATGATAGGGGTTCATTGGTCACATAAACTGTTAGCACATCCGAAGGTGTTTACGGTTGCAGCGCTAATTCCTATGGTGCCAGGTGTGTTTGCCTTCAAGGCGATGATTGCGATGGTGGAGATTAACAGGGCAGGCTACACGCCTGAGTTGTTGGCAATGTTGATGGAGAACTTTTTAAAATCGATGTTCATTATCGCTGGACTGGCGGTTGGCTTGGCGGTGCCTGGGCTACTCTTTTATAGAAGAAGACCGATAGTATAATCGCATAATGATTTACCCTATGAGGGAAATCGGTATAATCTGTGTCTCAGAAATTACAGAGGTATAGAGTTGTGAAAATTAGCTTAATTGCAGCTATGGCTCATGGTGGGAAAATTGACAAGGAAAATGGTTTTTATTTACCTGAAGCTGGTGACAGAATTATTGGTAAAGAGAATGCCATGCCATGGCACTTACCTGCTGATTTTGCTTGGTTTAAAAAACACACTCTAGGAAAACCAGTAATTATGGGGCGTAGAACTTATGATTCTATAGGTCGCCCTCTTCCTGGAAGACAGAATATAGTTATAAGTCGTGATCCTGAGTTATCCATCGATGGGGTAACGACAGTTACATCTACAGAGGAAGCTCTAAAAGCTGTTGGAGACGTTGAAGAGGTAATGGTTATAGGTGGCGGTTCTATATATGAATCTTACCTTCCTATAGCAAATAAACTATATCTAACATTTATTGAAGCGGAAATTGAAGGTGATACTCGCTTTCCTAGCTGGGGAAGTGAAGGTTGGACTTGTGAGTATGATGAATATTACACTCATGATGCTAAGAACCGATTTGATATGCACTTTGTTATATTAGAGCGATAATTTTTAGTAGGGCTTGATTTATTGAAATATAAAACAGGCCCTATATTAAACTATAGTTAGAGCTTTCTGAGTGAAAAACTGTTTATCTTCCCAGCGAAGAATTGTCAATTCACCTCCCCAGACGCATCCAGTATCAAGTCCAATTACGTCTTTTCCGTTATAGCCTTCAAGCGCAGCCCAGTGTCCAAAAACAACGGTTTTATCGAGCTTTATGCGTTGCGGAAGGTCAAACCATGGCACTAATGGTTCATCGGTAATCTCATTCGGTGGTAGCTTACATGCCATGTCGAGACGGCCATCTTCAAAACAGAAACGCATTCTTGTCAGGCTATTGATCGCATAGCGATAGCGCTCAATATCATGTAAATCCTGATGCCATAAATCAGGCGCGTTGCTGTACATGTTTTCGATTAGCCATTGCCATTTATCGGACTTTAACAAGGATACGATCTCTCGATTTTCAACACGTGCTCTTTCTAGATTCCACTGCGGTGAGATACCCGCATGGCACATCACGAACTCTGGGTGTTCTTGAAGCAAAGGCTGTTGTCTTAACCATTCGATTAGCAGTTCACGATCTTCAGCATCAAGAATCGCTTGAGTCTTATCTTTTGGTTTCGCTGGAAATAGCCCTAAGGACACCGCCAGAAGATGTAAGTCGTGGTTGCCTAATACAACCTTAGCTGCGTCACCAAGGTTACGAATAAAGCGTAACGTCTCCAATGATTTAGGGCCTCGAGCAACTAAGTCTCCAGCGACCCATAAAGTATCTTGGTGTTTATCAAAGTTGATGGTTTCAAGCAGTAATTGAAGTTCGTCGAAGCACCCTTGGATGTCTCCGACAATATAATTCGACACAATAATTTCCTATAGATACGGATGTACGGCTAATTAAGAATATTAGGGATTGCGAGTCTGAATGGGTCAACTTCGGTAATAAAATCAATGCCCTTGTTATCGGTCATCACATAGTGACCTTGCATAACGCCAACAGGGGTTTCGATGACCGTACCACTTGTGTAGGTGTACTCGTCGTTGGCTTCAATCACGGGTTGTTGACCAACTACACCATCACCCTCAATGGTGAGCTGCTTGCCGTTAGAGTCTGTAATTAACCAGCGGCGAGACATAAGTTGCACCGTTGTTTTACTTAGATTTTTGATGGTAATAATGTAGGCGAAGACATAACGATTCTTCGTTGGCTCAGATTGTTCTTCTATGTACTTAGAGTGAACCTGGCATCTGATACAAGGCGTAGATATATCCATATTCGCACCTTTTGTTGTTGATATACTTAATGTAATTAAAGTATTACATAAAAAAGGCTCCTAACCGAAGTGTAGGAGCCTTTTTTATTTATTTGTCAGCGTTATGACTGTCGTACAACCAGTTTGCCATGTCGACAAACTGCTCGAGCGTTAAGTTCTCAGGACGCATGCTTGGGTTGATACCTAGCTCTTCAAGCACTTCCTTATCGATTAAGCTCTTGTAGCAGTTACGAACTGTTTTACGACGTTGGTTAAAGCCTTCACGACAGACGCGATCTAGCCATTTCAGATCTTTTGCCGGATAAGGCAGCACTTCGTATGGCTGTAGGCGCACGACTGCTGAGTCTACTTTCGGTGGCGGAACGAAGGCCGTTGGTGGAACTTCTAACACAGGCGTTACTTTACAGTAGTATTGAGCCATTACAGTAAGACGACCGTAAGCTTTACTGCCAGGGCCAGCAGCTAGACGGTTAACCACTTCTTTTTGAAGCATAAAGTGCATGTCTTGCACGTCTTTATGGAATTCAAAAAGGTGGAACATCAATGGTGTAGAGATGTTATATGGCAAGTTACCAAAGATGCGTAGCTTATTGTTTGGCTTAACCAGTTCTTGGAAATCGAACTTCATCGCATCGCCTTCACGGATCGTTAGCTTGTCCGCAAGATCTGGATGGTTACGAAGACGTTCTGCAAGGTCTCTATCCAATTCGATAACAGTAAATTTATCGACAAGCTTACCCACAGGCTCAGTAATTGCGCCTAAACCAGGACCGATCTCTACCAAGTTTTGACCTGGTAGTGGGTTAATACTCGATACGATGCCATCAATAATGTATGGATCGTTAAGGAAGTTTTGACCAAAACGTTTACGCGCTTTGTGCCCTAAGTGGACATCATTTCTCATTGCTTTTTCTCTACTAATTCAATGGCGTGCGTGAGCGCTGTTCTAAAGCTCCCTGTATCGGCTTGGCCTTTCCCTGCCAAGTCTAAGGCGGTACCGTGGTCGACTGATGTGCGAATAAACGGTAAGCCAAGCGTGATGTTCACTGAGCGACCAAACCCTTTGTATTTCAATACCGGGAGTACTTGGTCGTGATACATACCTAAAACAGCATCTGCATCTTGCAAATATTTTTCATTAAAGATGGTGTCTGCTGGCAATGGGCCAACTAAATTGATGCCATCTTTTTGGCGAATTTTTTCTAGCGTCGGGGTGATAGTTTCAATCTCTTCACGCCCTAAACAACCATCTTCACCAGCATGTGGATTCAAGCCACACACATAGATAGTTGGTTTCTCAATAGCAAATTTTTCAACCAAGTCTTTATTTAGAATAGCAATAATTTGCTCTAATCTGTCTTCGGTCACAGCTTGAGATACATAAGCTAGTGGGATGTGCGTTGTTACTAGCGCAACACGCAGCCCTTCAGTTGCCAACATCATCACCACCAGTGGTGTATTGGACTTCTCTGCAAAGAACTCGGTATGGCCGCTAAAAGCAACGCCAGCTCGGTTAATTACACCCTTGTGAACGGGGCCGGTGACAATAGCATCAAATTCATCATTCATACAGCCAATTGCTGCGGTTTCTAAAGTATTTAATACGTAATGACCATTAGCCTCATTGAGTTGACCTGCAACTGCCGTTTTAGCAAGTGGAACGTGTTTCACTACCAGTGTGCCAGCGCGTTGCGGTTGATTAGCTGCATTTGCATCGTAGTCCAGAAGATCGACTTCGATACCAAGAATTTTAGCTCGCTCGGATAGCAGTGTTTTATCAGCACAAACCACGAGTTGATGAGGCCAACTTTCTTGAGATAGAGCCAAAGTTAAATCTGGGCCTATCCCTGCTGGTTCACCTGCGGTTATGACAATACGTTTAGTTGTTGTCATCTTGGTCGTCCTCAACCATCTCAACAAAGGCACTTGCTCTTACTTCTTGTAGCCAAGCACCAGCTTCTTCGTTGAATTTACGGTTAAATAGAATTTGGTAAGCTTTGTTTTTCAAAGCTGAATCGGTACGGTCGACTTCGCGACGGTCTAGTACTTCAACAATGTGCCAACCGTGTACGGTTTTGAATGGCGCACTGATTTTGCCTTCTGGTAGCGTTTCTACTTGGTGTTTGAATTCTGGTACATACAAATCTGGTGTTTGGTAGCCTAGCTCACCATCTTGTACTGCAGAACCTGGATCTTGGCTGTATTGCTGTGCAAGGTCGCCAAAGCTCGCTTCACCTGCGTTTACGCGGCGCGTGATCTTTTCAAGTTGTTCTTTCGCGCCATCGTCACTCAAGATTACGGTTGGCTTAATCAAGATATGACGAGCATTCACTTCCGTTACTGCTACGGTTTCTAAGCCTTTCACATCTTCAATTTTTAGAATGTGGAAACCTACACCGCTACGGAAAGGACCGATGATGCTGCCTTTATTTTGCATTTTGATCTGGTCAGCAAAAATGGTTGGCATTTCTTCTTTACGCATCCAACCCCAATCACCACCTTGCAGCGCTTTAGGACCCTTAGAGTAAGTATATGCCATGGTGCTGAAATCTTTGCCTGAGTTCAGTTCTTCGACAAGTTCTTTAGCTTGGGCTTCTAGCTCTTCTTTGGTTTGGTCATCATTGAAGCGAAGTTGAATGTGTCCAATCTTGTATTGAACGGTTGCGTTAGTCTCTTGCGCTAAGATATCCGCTAGGTTATCGACCTCTGCAGGAAGGATGTTAATACGACGGCGAACTAGAGCATTGCGAGCCTCACTTGCCGCAATTTCTTTTCTTACTTGCTCTCGAAATGCATTGTAGCTAAGGCCTTCTTCAGCAACCGATGCGGTAAGTTGTTCTACCGTTTGGTTGTTGTCTTTAGCGATACCTTCAATTGCTTGATCAAGTCGAGCATCATCAATACGAACACCGATACGTTCTGCTTCTTGAGTTTGAATAGTATCGATGATCAGTTTTTCTAGTACTTGCTCATTGAGCACATCTTGCGATGGCAATGTTTGCCCGCTTTTCTTAGCGTTTGCGCGCAGCGTCTTCATCGAGGCATCGATGTCGCTTTGTAAGATAACGCCTTCGTTAACGATAACTTTTACGCTGTCTAGCTCGACTGGCGCTGCAAAGCTTGTTGATAAAGTACAAGTCGCTGCGATAGCAATTAATGTGCGTTTCCACAATGTCATGTGTAATCCTTTAAATTTACTGACGTTTTATCAATAAAGAAAATTAGTTGTTTAAGAAGAATGGGCGACCATAGCTTAGAGAGTTGTCAGAGCTGCTATCCCCAACGGCTCCAGAGTCAGAACCAATGTTGGTACCAAAGCCTACAATACCGAAGTTAACGCTGAAGTTATTTTCATATTCAGGCGTAGTATTTGGATTACTAATGTTGTTTGTCAAACGGTTACTATAAGTAAAGCCGATGTACCAACAATCCGATTTGTAGTTTAAACGAGCTAACCACTCTAGATCTTCTTGTGTGGTTAAGTCATAGAAATATTGAGCACTGGTATTCCACTTTGGCGAAATTTGGTAGGCTCCGAGTAGACCTGCTTGTGAGATACCATCCCTCGTAATTGATGATACGTCAAAATCTACAGTTTCATTTATGTACTCTTCTGTTACATAGCGGTAGTTGGTTTGTATGTAACCGCCTGCGAAGCGATATTCTAATGTGCTGTTGGCAAGTTGCATCGCAGTGGAATCGATGTCGTATTGCACGCCACCATGGTAGAACAGATAGTCATCATAGTTGAAATCCATTTCAATAGCCCAAGACGAATAATTAGTTTTCTTATTAGAGTCGTCGTTGTCTAAAGTCTGTTTTGTATCTTTATCGATATAAAAAATCTGACCAAAAGAAATATTCAAACGCTCTTTATACTCATCATCGAAGAAACGAGACGATGCACCATAACTAATTTGATTCGCAGATGCGATACGGTCTACACCACTGTATTTACGGCTTCTAAATAGGCCGTAGTAATCGGTTTGTAACAGCGTAGTATCATAAAGACCAATATCGCTTTGATCTTCTTCTGGCACGTAAAGATACTGGACTTGCGGTTCGAGTGTTTGAGTATAGTTGCCAACAATAGTGGTGTCGCGTTCTAGGACGATACCTGCGTGGCTTCTAAACTCTGGAATAACTCGGCTTACCGATTCTTCTAAGCCTTCATAATCAGAACCCGCACCTGTATCAACGCCGTCAAGGTCTTGTTGATAGTAAGTACCAAGTAGTCGAGCTTCTGTTGTCCATGTGCCCCAAGTATTGCCTAGAGGGATGGTGATACCAGGCTCAACATGAACACGAGTCGCAGAAGGTTTACCTGAAGCGTCGGTATCAAAGAGTGAAACATGACTGATCATGTCGAAGTCTAAATACTCCATCACCTCAGGAGCATAGTAATTGTACTCGAGTTGTGGCATCAGACGATAAGGTAGATTGTTGCTCGTAGTAAGAACTTGGAAATCTCGTACAAGTACAGACGCATCCCAGTTTTGAGAACGGTAGGTAGCTTTTCCTTCTTGTAATAGTTGGCCATCTTCACGATTACCAATACTACTTCCACTAACGTCTGTGAAATAGTCGATATCACTGACTTTCGAGTAGTCGACTTCAAACAACCACGATTGCTGGAATATACCTGAGTGCTGTAGCTGAGCGCCCCAACGATCACCTTTGTCTTCGAACTTTTTGTCATCGGGGAGGTACTCTGACTCAATGCTACCTGAACCAAAATCAGTTAAGTAACGGAATTTACTATTAAGTTGAGTGCCACGTTCTTGCATGTACTTGAAGGTGGTTTCCAAGTCGTAGTTTGGTGCTAAGTTCCAATAAACTGGGATTTCAGCTTCAAAACCATCGCTTGAACCGTATGAAACTGTTGGGTATAAGAAGCCGGTTTTACGAGTATCACCAATAGGAACAGTTAAGTACGGTAGGTAAAACACCGGAACACTTTGAATTTCAAAACGTGGATTATAAAAAGTGGCTTGTTCTTCGTCTTGGTCGACACTGATGCTCGATGCTCTTAGGCGCCAAGCATTATCGCCGATAGGGCAAGAGGTAATGGAGCCATCTTCAATCTCATAAACCGCTTTACCTGTTTTTGCTATATAAACAGCATCTCCGCGACCGGGCTCGCAAAGGAATTCGTAATCGGTGTTCTCAAGCGTCATTTCATCTGTAGTCAGATTATTGGTCGCTCTGTCTGAGATAGATTTGATTTGACCATCACTAAAGTTTACGTTGCCTTCAGCTACAACGATATTTTCTTGTTGGTGCAGGGTTACGTTATCGGCAACGATGGTCTTGTTCCCTTGCGTAACGACTACGTCACCTGAATATATTGCCTTGTCACCATTGATAGCTTCTAAGCGATCTGACTCAACATGAGCGGGTAGCTGTGTCTCGTTTTCTGCAGCGGGCTCGATCAAGCATTGATCTATAGAGGGCATTTCCTGCACACTACTATCGGTGATTGTTTCAGCTTGAGTTGTCGACACGTATAACGCCGTACTTATAGACGCGGCTAACAAGGTGCGGGAAAAAGATTGCATGAAGTTGAACTATCCTGTGTCACTAGATGAAGGGTTGATCTAGTATCAATCCAATTAATAAAGCATTTTCCTTATGATAAAGGAAATAATAGCATTCAGCATCATCAGACAGCATTACTCAGATAAAATTCATAGATAGAGAACACATAATGCAAATATTTGGCAAAATTTTGGGCGCGTTTTTTGGCTTTTTATTTGGAGGGCCACTCGGTTTAGTTTTTGGTCTGTTTTTAGGACACCAATTCGATAAAGCTCGCGGATTGAACCAATCAGGCTTCAATAGCTCTGGTTTTGGTCGAGGTCCAAGCCAAGCAGAAAGACAGAACGAGTTTTTTAAATCCGCTTTTGCGGTTATGGGGCACGTTGCTAAAGCGAAAGGGCAGGTAACGCCAGAAGAGATTCAACTCGCTTCTACCATGATGGAGCGTATGAACCTGCATGGCGAACAGCGTAAAGCAGCGCAAGATGCATTCCGTGACGGCAAAGAGAGCGACTTCCCTCTGAACGACGTACTTGAGCGAGTTAAAATCTCATCGGGTGGTCGTTTTGATCTTCTGCAGTTCTTTCTAGAGCTTCAGGTATCTGCCGCATTTGCGGATGGAAGTTTGCACCCGAGTGAACGTCAAGTTCTGCATAAAATAGCGCAAGGGCTTGGGTTTTCGGCAGCACAACTAGAACGCCGCTTGCAGATGCAAGAAGCTGCGTTCCGTTTCCAACAGCAAGGTGGAAGCTTTGGTGGCCATCAGGGTCATGGGCAATCATCAGGTTGGCAACAGGCTTCGCAACAGAACCAACTTGGCGACGCATATAAGGTTCTTGGTGTGAGTGAAAGTGCTGACGGTAAAGAGGTGAAGAAAGCCTACCGCAAGCTGATGAATGAACATCACCCAGATAAACTGATGGCGAAGGGCTTACCGCCTGAGATGATGAATGTTGCGAAAGAGAAATCGCAAGAAATTCAGAATGCTTATGACCTGATAAAGAAAGTAAAAGGTTTTAAGTAATTGAACACTAAACCGAGTAATAACAAAGTTACTCGGTTTTTTATTAAAGGGAATTATATGACGGTAACGTATCAGGATGTTCTAGAGTTTTGGTTCGATGAGTTGACGCCTAAAGATTGGTTTACTGGCGGCGCCGAGATTGACACTTTGATAGAGTCTCGATTTTCTGAATTGCATAAAGCAGCCATTCAAGGCGAGCTATTTGAGTGGCGCCAAACTGCGCAAGGACGATTGGCTGAGATTATCGTACTTGATCAGTTTTCTCGAAATATTGGTAGAAAAAGTCCGACAGCATTTTCTGCTGAACCGATGGCGTTGGCTCTAGCCCAAGAGGCGGTAGCGGGTGGTTTTGATCACCAGCTTAACGAGCAACAGAAAAGCTTCCTGTATATGCCTTATATGCACAGTGAATCTTTGTTAGTCCATGAACAAGCCGTGGAACTCTTTTCTCAAACGGGATTAGAGCATAATCTGGACTTTGAGTTTAAGCACAAGGTTATCATTGAGCGATTTGGTCGCTATCCGCACCGTAATGAGGTGTTAGGGCGAGCTTCGACTCCCGAAGAGATTGAGTTCTTGCAGCAACCGGGCTCAAGCTTTTAATTGTAGAAATACGGTCAAAGAATTGAGAAGAGGCTAGAGGTTAATAAAAACCTCTCGCCTCTTTTTTACTTTAGTGATCAACTTTAGCCTTAGAGCTAGTTTGCTTGGTTGAGCGACCAATCGTATTCATAACTGATGTTTTGAGTATTGGTTACTGCTTCAATTCGATATTGTTCTAAGTGCTGAATAAGCTGTTTCTTCGTACCAAAATCCACAGCAAACCATTCGTAAATCGATGATAGTTGAAGCTTATTGTTTGTAACCATCACGCCTTTGTCACTGCTTACAAACTCAGTTGCAGCTTGCTCTAGCAAGGCTTCAGTATTTTTAGAGGTAAAAGCGTCAGGTTGTAAGTTAGGGCAACCTAGGCTGGCACAGTTCACTGCATAATGCGTGCGAGGATCTTGCCAAATTGGTCTTAGGATTCGGTGTTCAATGTCATTGAGTGTCAGTGATTTCCCATTAACGACTACCACATCATCTCCCCACGGACCGAAACTAAATAGTCCGCCAAGTTTAGTTATGGATTTGATCGGGTAGGCATCAAGAATCAAATCGACAGTCACGGCGTTATATAGATTAACCCAGTAGGCATACTGCTCCGCTTTTGAATAGTTGAGCGGATTCACCTGTTCGAGTTGCTTGATGTATTGCTTAAGTTTGGTCTTATCGGCAGTGTTCACCGCTTTATAGCTAACTAACGTATTTTGCCCCTGTTTAACCAAGTAGCTATCGAGGAATTGCTGCCAATCTTGATGAGATACCTGTTCTAGGTTGGTTTCGTCGCTTTGCTTCCAGTATGGCCAAAGATCGGATTTAGGCGCAGACCAAGCTAAGGTTGAGAAAAGTAGGCTGACAATAAAAAGTAGTTGTTTCATGGCATTCTCCTGATGACTGACTACTAAGACCTTAAGGCTTACCATTTTCTTTCATTGCTCTTCATTTAAATAAACATATGAAGTTAAGTTAAAAGCTTAGCCAAATAAAAAAGGTTGGCACTTGGCCAACCTTTAGATTTATTCAGAAACGTCTCATTATTTTAGGAAGCTAGGAATCTTAGCTTCAAACTCTGAGATCTTATCGGCATGTTGAAGTGTAAGGCCGATATTATCTAAACCATTCAGTAAGCAGTGACGACGGAACTCATCAATTTCAAACGAGTACTCTTTGCCGTTCGCGCTGACTTTCATTGCTTCTAGATCAACCGTAATTTCTGCACCTTCATTCGCTTCAACGAATTGGAATAGCTCATCCACTTCTTGCTCAGTCAATCGAACTGGCACCATTTGGTTGTTGATCGAGTTACCGTAGAAAATGTCGGCAAAGCTTGGTGCGATCATTACTTGGATACCGTAATCGGCAAGCGCCCACGGTGCGTGTTCACGAGATGAACCACAACCGAAGTTTTCACGAGCTAAAAGAATTGAAGCGCCTTGGTAGCGAGCTTCGTTCATTACAAAATCAGGGTTTGGCTGTTGGCCTGCATCGTCTAGGAAGCGCCAATCGTGGAACAAGTGCTTACCAAAACCGATGCGGTTTACTTTCTGTAGAAACTGCTTTGGAATGATCGCATCAGTATCGATGTTGGCCGTATCTAGAGGAACGACTAATCCGGTGTGTTGTTGAAAACCTGACATGTTAAATCCTCTAATTAAAGTTCACGAATATCGACAAAGTGACCAGCGATAGCCGCTGCGGCTGCCATTGCTGGGCTAACTAGGTGCGTACGACCATCACGGCCTTGGCGACCTTCAAAGTTACGGTTTGATGTAGAAGCACAGCGCTCTTGTGGACCTAGACGGTCGTTGTTCATCGCAAGACACATAGAGCAACCCGGTAAACGCCATTCAAAGCCTGCTTCGATGAAGATCTTATCTAGGCCTTCAGCCTCAGCTTGTGCTTTAACTTGCTCTGAACCCGGAACGATAAGCGCTTGAACATGTTTCGCTACTTGACGGCCTTTCGCTACCGCTGCTGCTGCACGCATGTCTTCGATACGAGAGTTAGTACAAGAACCCACGAACACTTTATCTACGTTGTAATCAGATAGAGATTTACCGGCTTCAAGACCCATGTAAGCCAGCGCTTTTTCAGCTGATGCTTTTTCTACAGGGTCTGCGAAGCTTTCTGGTGCAGGGATTGGTGTGTCTACTGAGATAACCTGACCTGGGTTGGTACCCCAAGTGACTTGTGGTTTGATGTCTGCCGCTTCTAATGTAACAACTGCATCGAATTCTGCATCAGCATCGGTTTTTAACGTATCCCAGTATTCGATTGCTGCTTCTAGGTCTTCGCCTTCTGGAGAGAACTTACGACCTTTGATGTACTCGTATGTCGTTGCATCTGGAGCGATTAAGCCTGCTTTAGCGCCAAGCTCGATTGCCATGTTACATACTGTCATACGACCTTCCATCGTAAGGTCGGTAATTGCCTCACCACAGAATTCAACTACGTAGCCAGTACCGCCAGCAGCCGTTGTTTTACCGATGATCGCTAGCACGATGTCTTTTGCAGTGATGCCAGGAGTAACCTTGCCTTTTACTTCGATCTTCATGGTTTTAGCGCGAGCTTGTTTTAGCGTTTGCGTAGCTAGAACGTGTTCCACTTCTGAAGTACCGATACCAAATGCTAGTGAACCAAATGCACCGTGTGTAGCCGTGTGCGAGTCACCACATACGATGGTCATGCCCGGTAGCGTAATACCTAGCTCAGGACCCATTACGTGCACAATACCTTGGTATTTGTGGTTTAGATCGTAAAGCGTGACACCAAACTCTTCACAGTTCTTCGATAGCGTTTCCATTTGGATACGAGCCATCTCACCAGAAGCGTTGATGTCTTTAGTTTGTGTCGATACGTTGTGATCCATGGTCGCAAAAGTTTTGCCTACTTGGCGAACTTTACGGCCTTTTTCACGCAGGCCATCAAAGGCTTGAGGTGACGTTACTTCGTGGACTAAGTGACGATCGATATAAAGAATTGGTGTTTCGCCCTTCGCTGCAACCGCAACGTGAGCGTCATAAACTTTTTCGTATAAGGTTTTTGCGTGCTGGTTTGTCGACATAGCTTTTCTTCCTTGGGAGCATCAGTCCCAGTGTTTGTTTCTAGCCAAGTCAGGCACTCTGGATGACTTGGCTTGATATTATTCTTATGTACTTTCTTAAGAGCGTTATGCTTATGAAGCTAAGATGTACTCAGCGATCTTGTCACCCATTTCAGAGGTGGTTAGCGCTTGTTTGTCGCCTGCAAGGTCAGCTGTTAGCTCGCCTGCTGAAAGTGCTTTAGATACCGCTGCTTCGATGTCTTGTGCTGCCGCTTCTTCGCCTAGGCTGTAACGAAGCATTAGCGCTGCAGAAAGAATTTGTGCAACTGGGTTTGCAATGTTCTTACCTGCGATGTCTGGTGCACTGCCTCCTGCTGGTTCATATAGACCGAAGTTGCTTTCGTTCAAGCTTGCAGAAGGAAGCATACCCATAGAACCAGTGATCATTGCGCACTCATCAGAAATGATGTCACCAAAGATGTTTGAACATAGCATTACGTCAAACTGAGACGGGTCTTTGATTAGCTGCATGGTCGCGTTGTCGATGTACATGTGGTTTAGCGTTACATCTGGGTAATCTTTAGCGATCTCTTCAACCACTTCACGCCATAAGATAGAGCTCTGCAGAACGTTTGCTTTATCGATTGAGTAAACGTTTTTGTTACGTAGACGTGCAGATTCAAACGCAATCTTGGCAATACGTTCGATCTCGTAACGGTGGTAAACCTCGGTATCAAATGCTTTTTCCGTTGCGCCTTTGCCTTCACGACCTTTAGGTTGGCCGAAGTAGATGCCGCCTGTTAGCTCACGAACTACAACGATGTCGAAGCCGTTACCTGAAATGTCAGCACGCAAAGGCGAGAAAGACTCTAGACCTTTGTGGATTTGTGCAGGACGTAGGTTACAGAACAGTTGGAAGTGTTTACGGAGAGGAAGTAGGGCACCACGCTCTGGTTGATCGTTTGGTGGCAGGTGTTCCCACTTAGGACCGCCGACAGAACCAAAAAGTACCGCGTCAGATTCTTCACAACCTGCAACTGTTGCTTCTGGAAGTGGACAGCCGTGGTTATCAATTGCGATACCACCAACATCATACTCTTCGCGAGAAAAGCTAATTGCGTGTTTCTTTTCAATCGCGTCTAGCACTTTGTGTGCTTGTTGCATTACTTCTGGGCCAATGCCATCACCAGGTAGTACGGCAATTTTGTATGATTTATCAGTCATGTTAATCCTTTAATTCTTTGTTACTGAGCTATTTAGCTCGTTTTAAATTTTGTCCCTAAAGCCAATAACATCGGCTCTAGGGCTCTGTTATTGGGTGTTTAAACTGTTGCGATTCTTTGCTGTTTCATTTCAGCAATGGTGTCTGCGCGTTGAATGCTATTAATAACGTGCAGTAGCGCCTGACCAGAGGCCTCAACGATATCCGTTGAAACGCCTGTACCGTGGTACTTGCGGCCTTTGTAGTTCGCAATAATATCAGCTTGGCCTAAGCCATCTTCGCCTTCACCTTTCGCGGTAAGGTCGAATTTATCCAATGCAATTTCGTAACCCGTTAAGCGGTAGATACATTGGTATAAAGCATCAACAGGGCCGTTACCGACAGCCGCTTCGCATTTCTCTTCATCACCACATTGCAGCTTGATGCTGGTGGTTGACATAACACTACCAGATTGTACGCTTAGGTAGTTAAGTTTATAGAAGTCATCTTCGTCACGTAGATTTGCGAAGTGCATTAGTGCTTCTAGGTCGTAATCGAATACTTGGCCTTTACGGTCAGCCAGTTTCAAAAAGTCTTCGTACAATGAATCTAGGTTGTACTCATTGTCTTTGTAGCCCATTGCGTCCATGTGGCTCTTAACGGCTGCACGACCACTGCGACTTGTTAGGTTCAATGCCTTGTTTTTCAAGCCAATAGACTCAGGAGTCATGATCTCGTAAGTGTTCTTGTTCTTTAGCATGCCGTCTTGGTGGATACCTGAAGAGTGGCTGAATGCGTTAGCACCGACGATTGCTTTGTTGTCTTGAATTGGCATGTGGCAAAGCTGGCTAACCAACTTACTGGTACGGTGAATCTCTTGATGATCCAAACCAGTATGAACACCTAGTAACTCTTGGCGAGTTTTGATGATCATTGCGATTTCTTCTAAAGAACAGTTGCCCGCACGCTCACCGATACCGTTAATAGTACCTTCAACTTGACGAGCACCGGCTTGTACCGCAGCAATTGAGTTAGCAACCGACATACCCAAGTCATCGTGACAGTGAACAGAGATGATTGCTTGGTCGATGTTTGGAACGCGATCAAATAGCGTTTTGATAATGCCACCAAACTCGTTAGGTACTGTGTAGCCCACTGTGTCTGGAATGTTGATGGTTTTCGCGCCCGCGTTGATTGCCGCTTCAACCATACGACATAGGTTATCGATAGGCGTACGACCTGCATCTTCACAAGAGAACTCAACATCGTCTGTGTAGTTGCGCGCATGCTTTACCGCTTTTACTGCCATATCGACAACATCGTCGTAGCTACGGCGTAATTTATCTTGCACGTGAACCGTTGATGTAGAAATGAAGGTGTGAATACGGAACTGCTCAGCGACTTTTAACGCTTCTGCAGCGGCATCGATATCCTTCGCTACAGCACGAGAAAGTGCACAGATTCGGCTGTCTTTAATATTTTTTGCGATGGTTTGTACTGACTCAAAGTCGCCTGGTGATGACACCGGAAAGCCCGCTTCAATAACATCTACACCCAGTCGTTCAAGTGCATAAGCGATCTGTAATTTCTCTTTTACCGTTAAGCTTGCAGCCAACGCTTGCTCGCCATCACGTAAGGTCGTGTCAAAAATTATCACTTGATCGTTCATGGGTGCTTCCTTATATCGATAATGAATCGATTGCTATCCAAATTATTATTAAGAATGATGTTCTTTTAAAAGTGCCAGTTACAAAAAAACCCGCTCAGCGCGGGTTTTAATATTTGTGTAGTTCTTGACCCACAACTTACCCGCGCGATTGGTTCACGATAAGGAGAAGTTTCAGCAGTCGAGAAGAAGAAAAAATCATTACACAAATATCCGTAAATAAACTGTTAACACCATATTTACCGCAATTTATTCTGAGCGTCAAACAAGAAAATCCAATATCAGCGCGCTTTGGCGGTGTTTTTTTTTGGTTTGTGCTGCTTGCGTGTTGTTTGCTGGTGTTATCAGCTGATTGAGTGTTTTGTACTGGGCGGTTAGTTTATCGTTTGGCTGATGTGTAGGTTAAAACTTTGTAGTAAATCTTTTTGATGGAACGATTCACCAATAAAATTAAAAGGGTGGCTAAATTAATTAATCATTTGATTAAATAGTGAGTAATTAATCTTCTACAACCATGTCGATTTATCCCTATAATTAATCGTGTGATTAATTATAGGGATAGGTCTCAGTGATGGCAGCGCGTAAAGCGGGGCGACCTCAAAAAAACTTAGATGTTCGACAGTTATTGATTGAGCATGCTCGTGATCTGTTTGTCGTTCAAGCATACGACAAGGTCTCGACGCGCCTGATTGCTGAGCGTGCGGGTGTGAATATAGCGATGATCCGCTATTACTTTGGTAGTAAGGCCGGGCTGTTTGAAGCGATGCTGCGTGAAACGCTACGACCGATGCAATTCCAGATGCAGAGGTTGGTTGAAGAAAGCAGTCATGAGAACTTTCTTGATTTAATGAGGACTTACTACAAAGAGATGGTCAAGGTGCCGAAGTTTCCTCGCTTGATAGCCCAAGTGATGAATATGCCTCCCTCTGAAGTGCAAAGAGAGTTGCTCGAAAAGGTTTTCCTCGATGTTGCAAAGCCAGCCCAAGATGTCATTTTTGAAAAGCTGGTTGAACAAGGCATCTTAAAACAGAACATGGATCCAAAATTGTGCCGTGTTTCGTATGTAAGCTTGATGGTGTTTCCTTTCATCGCTCCGCCGCCTTTATTGGCAATTCATGGGATTGAGATTAATGAAGAATTTCTTAATCGTTTAATCGAACACAACATTCAATTGATGACTGAAGGCTTTATTAACGCACCGAGCCCTTCTTCCGTGCAGGACCAAAGATAATGAAAATAAATAGAAAACTACTCTTCTTTCCAGCACTTGCGGTTGGTGTGATTGGCCTTGTCGCCGCGATTAACTTGAAGCCGGATCTTCCAACCAAACCTGCGGGTGATAGGGCTCGCTTAGTTGATACTGTGAGCCTAGAACAACAACTGATAGCGCCGTTAGCGGTCGGCTTTGGCAAAGTGGTGCCTAAAGTCGAATGGAAAGCGATTGCAGAGGTGACAGGACAGATCGTGTATCGACATCCAGATCTTGAAAAAGGCCAGGTGATCCCTGCAGGAACGGTCGTGCTCAAGGTTGATCCATTGGATTACGAATTGAAACTGATACAAGCAGAGGCGGATCTAAAATCAAGCCAAACCTCATTAGCGAAATTGAATCAAGAAGAAGACAACCTTAATCAGACTCTTAAGATCGAAAAGAATCGTTTGGTGATCAGCAATAAAGAGCTACAACGTAAACAGGATCTGCGTAAGAAAGGGCTCACCTCTCAATCGGATGTCGACCTGCAACAACAAAGCGCATTGTCTCAGCAGAAGTTGGTATTAGATATCGCGAACCAAATCGCGTTGATGCCAGATGAAAAGCGTGTTGCGGAAGCGGTGATTAAGGTCAACGTGTCTAAGGTAAAAGAGGCGCAGCGCTCTCTCGATAAGACCACGATCACTTTGCCAAGAGCGATGCGAATTGCTCAGGTTGATATCGAACAAAATCAAGTAGTAAACCTTCAGCAGGAGATGTTTATTGCTCACGGGATTGATGTCATGGAAGTGGAGGCGCAACTTTCTATTCACGATATACAAACTTTAGCCTCCAGTTTTAAGCAGTTCCCTCGCGATACCGCAGGAATTCCTAATCCTTATGAAGCGCCAATCAAAGCAAGCATTCAACTTAACAGCGGCAACCTGAACCTCAGTTGGCCAGCGAAGGTGGCAAGAATCAGCGAAACAGTTGATGCAAACCAAGCGACGGCGGGGATTATTCTCGAGATCCCTCAAGATTACTCACAATTGCAACCAGACAGCGCGACGCCTTTGGTTAACGGTATGTTTGTCAAAGCTGAGATTGAGGGTGTCGCCAATCTAAGTTGGGTGGTTCCAGAGCGAGCACTGCATGGTGATAAGGTTTACCTGATGGATGACAACCAGCGTTTGCAAGTGGTCAATGTTGAAGTGCTTTATCGCAGAGACAATCAAGTGGTTGTGAGTGGAGAGCTACAAACTGGAGATAAACTGGTTCTCAATGATGTCCTGCCAGCAATAGAAGGCATGTTACTGAGAGAGTCCAACTCTGAAGAGGCTGAGCTTGAATCAGATACTCAGGAGAGTGCGTCATGATCAAGTTTTTCTCTCGGCACCCAACAGCAGCAAACTTGTTGATGCTTGGGTTGTTGATCTTGGGTATAAGCTCACTATCAACCATCAAACGTGAAACCTTCCCCGCTTACGATCCGCCTTACATTATGGCTGCGATTGTTTATCCCGGCGCCTCTCCACAAGAAGTGGAAGAGAGCCTATGTGTGCGAATGGAAGACGCGGTAGATGGTTTAGCCAACATTGAAGAAACTCAGTGTGAAGCCATCGAAGGCAGCGCTCGTTTAATTCTAAAGTTAAATGAAAAAGCGGACATCGGCCGAATGCTGGTGGATGTGCAAACCCAGATCAACTCGATCAATGATTTCCCAACTGAGATTGAATCGCCTGTTGTTCAAGAGCTAGATTGGAATGAACCGGTTGTCGATATCGCTATAACAGCCGAAACGTCGTGGCCAGAACTTAAGGCCTACGCGGAAGATCTTAAGCGCACCATGAAGCTTGATTACGATGTCTCTTTGGTCGAGGTTAGCGGCTTCTCGGATCATCAATATCGAGTGGAACTGGATACCCAAGCTATTCGTCAGTTGGGTTTGAGTGTCGGTGATATCGCGGATCAAATTGGTCGACAGAATGTAAAACTGCCGAGTGGTAACGTTGAAACACCAGACAAAAACTTTCTGATTCGTTTCGACGAGAGACGAGTTACGCCTGTTGAGCTGGAAAGCATCGTGGTTGGATCTGCGCCTAATGGCTCGGTGATTCGTTTGAGAGACATAGCCAAAATAACCGACCGCTTTGAGCTTGATGAGCAAAAGGTGCTATTTGATGGCAAGCCTTCAGCGCTGCTTAAGATCAGTAAGAACAAAGAAGACGATGCGCTGCGAATCAAAGAGAACGTAACACGATTCGTTGAAGATCAGAGCGCGATTGCTCCTGATGGCGTGACACTACAAATGACCAACGATCTCTCATCTGTACTTTGGGATCGTCTAACCATGATGGTGAGCAATGGCTGGCAAGGTATTGTGCTGGTGTTCGCCACCATGTGGCTGTTCTTCAGCTTACGTTATTCATTTTGGGTGGCGGCAGGGTTGCCAGTGGCCTTCCTTGGTGGCTTGTTCTTAATGGCCAACCTTGGTTTGTCGATCAACATTATGTCGCTGGTCGGGTTGTTAATGGCAATCGGTATTATGATGGATGACGCCATCGTGATCGCCGAATCGATAGCCTCCCACTTAGATAGGGGACAAAGCGTCGATGATGCGGTGTACAACGGCGTTAAGAAAGTGCTTCCCGGAGTACTGTCTTCTTTCTTAACCACGGTGTGTATTTTCGGTAGCTTACTGTTTCTTGATGGCGAGATGGGCGCGGTGCTTAAGGCCGTTCCTCAAGTATTGATTTTGGTGCTGTCGTTGAGCTTGATTGAAGCCTTCCTGATTCTACCTAATCACTTATCTCATTCATTACATAAAGAAAAAAATGATAAGCCAGCGTTGCGCTTTAAAGTGGTGTTGCTTGAGAAGTTTGAGAACTTCCGTAATACCACTTTGATGAACATGGTTGAGAAAGTCGTGACCTTCCGCTACGCCTTTATGGGCGGAGTGATTACGCTGTTGTTGCTTTCAGTCGCCTTGATTGCTGGTGGTGTTGTTAAGTTTCAACCTTTCCCAGAGCTGGATGGTGATATTGCCGAGGCGCGTATTATTCTTCCGCCGGGCGCATCACTGTCTCAAACCGAGAAAGTGGTCGACAAAATTGTCGCGTCTGCTGAGCGTTTGAACAAGCAATGGAGCGAAGAGGTTGAAGAAGGCAATACACTGGTCGAGCACATAACTAGCCAATTCAATGCTAACGCCGATGCCAATGAATCCGGCCCGCACTTAGCCACAGTGCGCTTAGATTTACGCGGAGCAGAGAGTCGTAATACGGTTATCGATGATTTCATTGATGCGTGGCGAGAGGATATTGGCGATTTAGCGGATCCTATTTCATTGGTGTTCAAGCAACCGACTATGGGGCCGGGCGGTCGTGCTATTGAAATCCGCGCCAAACACGATGACCTGAGCGCATTGAAATCCGCTTCTTTGGATATTCAGGAGTACCTTAATCAGTTCGATGGGGTGCACGGCGTGCTTGATGATATGCGCATGGGTAAAGAAGAGATTTTGGTTAAGCTGCGCCCTGGAGCCGAAACCTACAATGTGAATGGGCAGATGATTGCGTCTCAGTTACGAGCGGCTTTCTTTGGGCAAACGGCGGATGAGATTCAAATCGGCGTTGAAAATATCTCGATTGAAGTGCGTCTTGATAAGGAACAAGCGGGCGACATACAGCAGCTAGCTAACTTCCCAATCATTACCGCAGATGGCAGTCAGATCCCGCTAGCAACGTTGGCGACATTAGATTTCCAGCGTAACTACGTGCGAATTCAGCGTATTGATGGGCTGAGAACCATCAGTATTTTTGGTGATATTGATAATAAGAAAGCGAGTTCATCCGCGATTTTGGCTCAGTTCCAAAAAGATGAAGCTGCCAAACTTATTCAGAAGTACCCGGGTTTACGCTTTGATTTCGAAGGGGAGGCCAAGGATGCAGCCAAGACTGGCGCTTCGATGGGCAAAGGATTCTTGCTCGGCTTATTCGGCGTGTTTGCGATTCTTAGCTATCAGTTCAGAAGCTATTTAGAGCCTGTGGTCGTGATGTTAGCGATTCCACTCGCTTTTATTGGGGTGGTCGTTGGTCACTGGATACTTGGGCACTCTTTGAGTATGCCAAGCATGATGGGCTTTGTGTCGCTTGCCGGAATTGTGGTTAATGATTCCATCTTGTTGGTGCAGTACATTCGTCACCATGTCGATGAGGGAGATAGCGTGCATGACTCGGTGGTGAAAGCCAGTCGCGAGCGTTTCCGAGCGGTATTCTTGACCTCAATGACGACTGCGGCAGGTTTGCTACCGCTGTTGACGGAAACCAGCTTACAGGCTCAGGTTATCCAGCCATTGGTTATTTCGATCGTATTCGGCATATTTGCCTCGACCTTACTGGTGCTGTTTATGACCCCTGCTGCTTACGCGATATTGGCGGATTTCGGTTTGGTTAAAAAGCACGAGCCACTAGCGCTATAGCCTTTAGCGTTTAATTATTTGCGAGCTCTATTATCATTAGCGAACGCTATAACCATTAACACGATAGAAGTAGCGTTTGCTTGCTTATATAAAGAATTGAAAACATAGAAGAATAAAGCGGCCTTGGGTCGCTTTATTTTTATCGGTCGCTTCTATCGCCATCCTGACTTGATCCATTGACCAGCCTATCAAGCATGGGAAATTTCATTTTAGTTCATTCAAAATGTCACTTAACTGTCATTTGTTGAGCATAACTTGAGCCTTAACTGAATAAGGATTGTTAAGGAGATCGTATGCGTACTATCGAACCTATTGTCCGCTGGGATGTGGCATTTTCTGTTTTCTGTTTAAACAACCGCTATGGCGGGCAACATGCAACGCTCAGTAAAGCGGTGTCTCATACTGGAGATGGACACCTTTATGTTTTGATTGCCTTGATTGCACTACTGGCCGATAGCAACACCGGTCGAGACTTTCTATTGGTGGGCTTAACCGCCTTCGCAATCGAACTGCCTATTTACTGGTTTGCTAAAAATACCCTCAAGCGCCGTCGACCAGCTGAATTCTCTTCACTACTTCACTCTCATATTGTGCCATCCGATAAATACAGCCTGCCTTCAGGGCATTCCGCTGCTGCTTTTGTTATGGCGACCTTAATTGGACATTTCTATCCGAGCTTGTACCTCTTTAGCTTGGTGTGGGCAACTGCGATTGCAGGCTCTCGAATCCTGCTCGGTGTGCACTTTTTAACGGATGTATTGATTGGCGCAGCTTTGGGCATCGCTTGTACTAGCCTTGCTATCAGCTTCATCCTGTAATTATTTTGTTGGCAACCACTGCCGAGTTTAAGTGGCAAACTTAAAGGAACATGCATGAAAATTTTATATGGCGTACAAGGCACAGGAAATGGGCACATCGCTCGAGCGAGAGCAATGGCCGTCGCTTTTCGTCAGCAAAATATTGATGTCGATTTTCTGTTCTCTGGGCGAGATGAGAGCAAATACTTTTCGATGGAAGCGTTTGGCAACTATCAGACCCGCAGCGGCTTAACTTTTTACAGCGAGCAGGGGCAGGTTAAATACGGCAAAACATTCATGAAGAACAACATCTGGCGATTTCTCCGTGAGATTAACCAGATCGATCTTACGCCTTATGACTTAGTGATTAATGATTTTGAGCCTGTCACTGCATGGGCGGCTAAGAGACAAGGTGTGCCATGCATTGGGATAAGCCACCAGAATGCGTTTCGTTATGATGTACCCAAAGAAGGGGGCAACTGGATTGAACATTCAGTGATTCAACATTTCGCCCCAACCGAGCACTCTATTGGCTTGCACTGGTATCACTTTGAACAGCCGATTTTGCCGCCTATCGTTCACACGCTGGTTGGTGAGCAACAAACCAAAACAGCACAAGACTTTACGTTGGTCTATTTGCCATTTGAGGATCTTGAGTCGATCTCAGAGCTGCTGATGAAGTTCATTTCGCAAAACTTTGTCTGTTACCACCCGGATGTGATTGAGCATAGCCGAGTTGAAAATATTGAGTTCAAACCACTGAGTCATGCGGGCTTTCAATTCGACCTCAATCAGTGCTCTGGTGTGGTCGCAAATGGCGGCTTTGAATTGCCATCTGAAGCCCTAACTTTGGGGAAGAAATTGCTTCTCAAACCACTCGAAGGACAGTTCGAACAACAGAGCAATGTGGCGACGCTAGAGGCCCTTGGGTTAGCTCAAACCATGACGTTTTTAGATGCGGCTATCTTGCGCGCTTGGCTCAGTGAAAAACAGGCCGAAGTGGTCACCTATCCAGACGTGGCAAGTGCACTCGTTGAGTGGGTATTAGCAGGGAATTGGTCTAATCAAGATGATTTAAGAAAGCAACTTTGGGACAAGGTCGACTTTCCAAGTTATGCATCGCTCACCTAACTCATAAGTGCTATTTCTGAATTGACCGGTTGAACAATTCACGAGTTCAATAAATTGTAACAAATGTAACCAAACGATAGAACAGCTAAATAAGTCGAAATTAAACTCATAAGTGACGCATTTTATGTTTTTTTATAACTCTATAAATAATTGATTTTTAGATGTTGTTTAATCATTAAGGTAAAATAAAATTATTCTTTATCAATCTTGTTGGTAGCTCGAGATGCATTGGTTAATAGTAATGTCAATCCGAAAAACATCGGTCTGATAAATATAAGAATTAGTGGTTATCTATTCTCATACCATTACCAATTTAACGCTGTCGAACCGACAAGAGGCAACTTGAATGTTAGATAAGAAAGACGCAATGAGTGCTATTGCAAGCTACAGAATGGAAAGCACACTTCGTGGAGTCGACTTAAATCTTTTGACTGTATTTGATGCAGTTATGCAAGAGCAAAACATTACACGTGCAGCTCACAATCTGGGTATGTCTCAGCCTGCTGTAAGTAATGCTGTTGCTCGTCTAAAAGTGATGTTCAACGACGAACTATTCATGCGTCAAGGTCGTGGTATTCAACCGACTCAACGTGCTCGTCAGTTGTTTGGTCCAATCCGCCAAGCGCTACAGTTAGTACGCAACGAACTACCAAGTTCTGTGTTCTCTCCAGAGTCGTCTTCTCGCCTGTTCAAACTAGCGATTTGCAGCCCTTGTGATATGCGTTTTGCTCCTAAGATTATGTCGACAATCAACGAGCAAGCACCTAGCGTGAAACTGCACATGGATGCTGAATTCGATCGTCAACTTTCTGAGCGTATGCGCTACCAAGAAATCGACTTCGTTATTGATTACGCTCGTTTTGATGAGCAAGGCTTCTCAAGCACTGAAATCTTCCAAGACGAATTAGTTGTGGTTGCTTCTGCTTCTCACCCACGTATCAACGGTGAAGTTTCTGCGGCAGAGCTGCTTAACGAAAAGCACGCAAAACTGTCTCGCATCCATGGTCAACGTAGCTTCTCTGAGCAAGCTTACCGTGACCTAGATTGCACGCCTTTCTACGAAGGCACGAGCTTAAGCAACGTTCTTTACGTTGTAGGCCAATCTGAACTAGTAACAATTGCTCCTCGTTGGATGGTAGAACATGCAGCAAACAAAGAGCAGCTTCAGATTCTAGATTTCCCATTCGATAATGCGGCGATTTCTGGCTTCCTAAGCTGGCACGAATCAAGTGAAAAGGATAAAGGACACATTTGGTTACGAGATCAGTTAATGATGATCTGTGGCGAAGTAGTGGCACTTAACTAGACACTAATCCCTATGATTTATAAGCCCTAAGCTAGGAGACTGGCTTAGGGCTTTTTTATGCGCGCTATTTTAGTAGGTAGAAAACTAAGCGTTAGACGTACTATTACTTATAACTTTGAGCTTCATCAGTTGCCTTTTCCATGATCAGAGGTACACTTGTGCGCTCAAAAAAGCTTACAGGTGTAAGCCTAAAGGTAAAGAGATGGCCAATTTAGATTTTCATATCGTAAAAAGACTTCGTGACCAAATTGCCCAAGGCGGCAACCGTACAGCTTTGAAGCACAAAGTAGACAATGTATGGCAAGGCATTAGCTGGGAACAGTTTGGACAACAAATCGATACGCTTTCATTAGCACTATTGGCTCAGGGACTGAGAGTTCAAGATAAGATCGGTATCTATTCAAATAATATGCCTCAATGGACCGTGGCAGATTTTGCATCTTTACAAGCTCGTCTTGTGACTGTGCCGATTTATCCAACCAACACAGCAGCACAGTCGTCTTACATCATCCAAAATGCGGATGTGAAGATCTTATTCGTTGGTGAGCAAGTTCAATTTGACGCGGCGGTGAGCCTATTCGAAGAGTGTGAACAGCTAGAAGTGGTTGTCGCGATGTCTGATGATATCGATCTTCAAGGCCATAGCTTTGCGGTATCTTGGGCTGATTTCATGGCGCGCGGTGTTGAAGCACAACAAGCTGAACTTGACGTGCGTCTTGCAGATGCAAGCATGGACGACTTACTGACTCTTATCTATACCTCTGGTACTACTGGCCAGCCGAAAGGCGTAATGCTTGATTACACCAATATTGGCTATCAATTAGAAGGCCATGACGAGCGTCTAAGTTTAAGCAAAGACGATGTCTCATTGTGTTTCTTACCGTTATCACACGTATTTGAGCGTGCGTGGACGTTCTACGTTCTCTATAAAGGCGCAACCAACTGTTACTTGCAAGATACCATGCAGGTGCGTGACGCGCTGAGCGACGTGAAGCCAACCGTAATGTGTGCGGTTCCACGTTTCTACGAGAAGATTTTCTCTGCGATTCACGAGAAGGTATCTAAAGCACCATTTATCCGCAAGGTTCTATTTACTTGGGCGGTGAACATGGGAGCGAAACTCTCTGTTTGTCACCAAGAAGGTCGCACTCCTTCGCTAATGCTGAAGAAGAGCCATGCATTAGCAGATAAGCTAGTACTCTCTAAATTGCGTGCGCTGCTGGGCGGTAATATCAACTTCATGCCTTGTGGTGGCGCGAAGCTTGATGAGACGATTGGTCGTTTCTTCCATGCTATCGGCATCAACGTAAAACTTGGCTACGGCATGACAGAAACCACAGCAACGGTGTCTTGCTGGGATGACCGCTGCTTTAACCCTGATTCTATCGGTATGTCGATGCCGGGCGCAGAAGTTAAGATTGGTGCTAAGGACGAGATTCTTGTTCGCGGTCCAATGGTGATGCGTGGCTACTACAAGATGCCAGAAGAGACAGCTAAGACATTCGATGAGCACGGTTTCTTGAAAACCGGTGATGCGGGTCATTTTGATGAAAATGGTAACCTGTTCATTACTGATCGTATCAAAGAGCTGATGAAAACTTCTGGTGGTAAGTATATTGCCCCGCAAGTGGTTGAAGGTGCGATTGGTAAAGATCACTTTATCGAACAGATTGCTGTTATCGCTGATACACGCAAATTCGTTTCTGCGCTGATTGTTCCTTGTTATGACTCGCTAGAAGAGTACGCCAAAGAGCTTAATATCAAGTATCACGATCGCGTTGAACTTGTTAAGCACCACCAAATCGTCGAGATGCTAGAAAAGCGTGTGAATGACCTACAGCAAGAGCTCGCGAAGTTTGAGCAAGTGAAGAAGTTCAAGCTACTGCCAAAAGCGTTTTCTATGGATGATGGCGAACTGACGCCGACCCAGAAACTGCGCCGTAAGGTTATCAACGATAAGTATCAAGACGAAATCGAAGAAATGTACACTGAAAAGTCGAAAGATAAGTAGTTTTCTACTGAGATAAATTTTCAGTTGTTTAAAAATCCCCCTACGAATGTGATTGCATTTTTAGGGGGATTTTTTGTATCTAGTGATCAAGCACAATGTGCGAAAGCGCACACAGATAAGCTCGTTATTTATCGATAATTAGCGATTCATTTAAATATTAAGTGCTTTTTTTTGTTCGCTAACTAGTGTTTAAACCTAGCGTGGGGGGCTGGGTTGGGTTTTATTTAATGCTTTGAGCTAATAGTTGGTTTTTTGGCACAGTTGCCGAATAACAGGTGTTAGACCAGATGATAATAAAGCGTTAAAGTTGTTTCGTATTACTGTTTGTTGTTATCACGACAGACAGCCATAGCCGAAAAAGTGGAAGTATTTCGAATTAGGCTACGAATAAGACCTAGACTATGAAAAACCAGCCCAACATGTTCACCAAATATGATTGGAAACTGGTGAGGAGAGCAATATGACAACAAAACCTGAAACAGCCATGTCATCCGGCGCTGAAATGTTATCCGGCGCTGAGATGGTGGTGCAGTCTCTAATTGAAGAGGGTGTAGAACAAATCTTTGGTTATCCAGGTGGTTCTGTACTTGATATCTACGATGCGCTGCATGCTAAAACTGCTGAAATTAAACACGTATTAGTACGACACGAACAAGCCGCTACCCACATGGCAGATGGCTATACTCGTTCTACTGGTAAACCGGGTGTAGTACTTGTGTGTTCTGGTCCAGGTGCGACCAATACCGTTACTGGTATTGCAACCGCCTACATGGACTCAATCCCAATGATTGTTATTTCTGGTAACGTACCAAATAACCTTATTGGTAACGACGCCTTCCAAGAGTGTGACATCGTGGGTGTATCACGCCCGATCGTTAAACACAGCTTCTTAGTTAAGAAAGCGGAAGATATCCCTGAAGTCGTTAAAAAAGCATTCTATATTTCAACGACAGGGCGTCCCGGTCCTGTGGTTATTGATCTGCCGAAAGATATCTTAAACCCACAAATCAAGCTTCCTTATGAATACCCAGAAACGCTCAAAATGCGTTCGTATAACCCAACGGTTACGGGTCATAAAGGTCAGATCAAAAAGGCGCTAAAAGCCCTTCTTGAAGCGAAGAAGCCGGTACTTTATGTCGGTGGTGGTGCGGTTATTTCTGAGGCAGATAAGCCGCTGTTAAAATTAGCAGAGGCACTGAATTTACCTGTGGTAAGCACCCTAATGGGGCTTGGCGCTTTCCCTGGCACCCATAAGAACTCTTTGGGTATGTTAGGCATGCATGGTTTATATGAAGCCAATATGGCGATGCACAATGCGGATTTGATCTTTGGTATTGGCGTACGTTTCGATGATCGAACGACTAATAACCTAGATAAGTACTGCCCTGATGCGAAGATCATGCACATTGATATCGACCCATCTTCGATCTCTAAGAACGTAAAAGTGGATCTACCGATTGTAGGTTCTGCTGAAAAGGTTCTAGAGAGCATGGTGAACTTGCTCGTTGAGCAAGGCGGCACTAACGATGCAGAAGCGATTGAAAGCTGGTGGAGTGAAATCAAGCAGTGGCAAGAGCGTGACTGCCTAGCTTACGAGAAATCGTCTGAGCGCATCAAACCACAGCAAGTAATTGAAACACTGCATAAAGTAACCAATGGCGATGCCTATGTTGCTTCTGACGTAGGTCAACACCAAATGTTTGCTGCTTTATACTACCCGTTTAACAAGCCACGTCGTTGGATTAACTCTGGTGGTCTAGGCACGATGGGCTTTGGCCTGCCTGCTGGTATGGGCGTTAAGTTTGCTAAGCCAGATGAAGAGGTGGTTGTGGTAACCGGTGACGGCAGTATTCAAATGAATATCCAAGAGCTGTCGACTGCGCTGCAATACAATATCCCGGTTAAGATTATTAACCTTAACAACCGTTTCCTAGGCATGGTAAAACAGTGGCAAGACATTGTTTATCAAGGCCGTTACTCTAACTCATATATGGACTCTGTTCCTGATTTTGCTGCTATCGCTGAGGCTTATGGCCACGTTGGTATGCGCATTTCATCTCCGGATGAATTGGAATCAGGTTTGGAAAAAGCACTGGCGATGAAAGACCGTTTGGTATTTGTCGATATTAGTGTGGATGACACCGAGCACGTATACCCAATGCAGATCAAAGGCGAGGGTATGGATAACATGTGGCTAAGCAAAACGGAGAGAACATAATATGAGACACATTATTTCACTACTAATGGAAAACCAACCTGGTGCGCTTTCTCGTGTGGTTGGCTTGTTTTCTCAGCGTGGCTACAACATCGAGTCTTTGAACGTATCTCCAACCGATGATCCGACGCTGTCTCGTTTGAACGTCACTACTAACTCGAGCGAAATGCAGCTTGAGCAGATTCAGAAACAACTGCATAAGCTAATCGACGTACTTAAAGTACAAGAAGTGTCTGAACTTGAACACATTGAACGTGAGCTGTTGATGGTAAAAGTACGTGCGAGCGGCTTTGCTCGTGCGGAAGTGAAGCGCACAGCGGATATCTTCCGTGGTCAGATCGTTGATGTTACGGCTTCTCAATATACGGTTCAAATGGCGGGTACTAGCGAGAAACTGGATGCCTTCATTCAGGCGCTGTCTGAAGTGACGGAAGTGCTTGAAGTAGCTCGAAGTGGTGTTGTTGGCATCGCACGAGGCGAACGTGCGTTGAAAGCCTAGACGATAAGTCTTTAAAAAATAACTTTAAAGCCGCTTTTTTAAGCGGCTTTTATTTTGTTAATTTTTTAGAGTGCTATAATCCCGCGCTGCACTTCCATTCATCTGAGTTAGCAATGCGAAATAAAAAATCAATAATTACATTGCTGATTATCTCTATCATATTGTCTTCTGCAGTATGTCTGTATTATTTGCAGCGCTACAAAGAAGTAAAACAGCAGAGCTTTGACTACTCAGCTAAGCAAGCCGTTCATCAGTTAGTGTATGCCAAGCGAGATTATGATCTTCTCAAGACTCAGTTAGTCTCGGTCATGGAGCTACTCAGTCATAGCCAGAGCTTGGTTAACTTTGCTTCCTCTCCCTCAGACCAAACCAAACATCTACTTGAAGAGGTCTGGCAATCTGTTCTCGTGAACCAGAAGTGGTATACACAAATCCATCTGTTAGATGTCACTGGCAAAGAATTGGTGCGTGTTAACTATTCCTCTGATACCGGTAGAGTGACGTTTCCTCAACAGCTGCAAGATAGGTCGGATTCTAACTACTTCCAATACGCTCAAAAACTAGAAGCCGAACAGATTGGCGGTTGGGGTATTGAGCTTGAAACTGAGCATGGTGAAGTCACCTTCCCTTATTCGCCGGTAATCCGTGTCTTTACCCCAGTAGAAACCCCTGACGAAAGAGTAGGCTACCTCGTCATCAATCTTGATGTATGGGGCTTATCGTCGCGTCTGAGCTTTTCACCAGATAACGATCTTAGAGCAGAAGTTCTCAATGACGCGGGTTACTTCATCGCGAGTAACAACAGCGGTAAGTTGTTCGGAGACTCTATTCCTGAAAGAAAAGGCTATAACCTGAAAAATATCGCGCCGAAGACGTGGGATGCGATCTCCAATGATCAGGTGGGATACGTTTTTGAAGATGGTAATTTGTTTGCCTTTAACACGGTTATGCTCGCGAACAGTCAAAAGGTCCATTTACTGATTCAACTTAATCAAAAGCAACTGATGGATCGGGCTGAGCGTGATCTAGATGATTTGACCCATGAAGAGATCATTGTTCTGATTACGGTGCTGATATTCGCTTTCCCGTTTGCTTACCTGGTGACGCACTGCCGACGCCGAAGCCTAGAGAGTAAATTGGCACGAGCCGCATTGAATGGTATGTCGGCAGTGATGATCTCTGACAAGCAGCACCGCACAATGATGATCAATAACGAATTTGAGAACATGACTGGGTACTGCAAAAAACAAGTTATCGGTCAGAATGCCCTGCAGTTGTTGCTTGAGAATACCGACCAAGTACTCTCAAGTTCGGCTATCTGGAGTCATTTAGAGCAAGAAGAAGTATGGGAAGGGGAAGTTCAGTGTAAGAACAAACTGCGTATTCCTTTTACAGCGATCATGCGAGTGCATGTGGTCAAAAACAATTCGGGTAAAGTCAGCTATTACATCACCTCTTTGGTGGATATTTCGGTAAGGAAGGAGCTTGAAGTACGTTTGAGGATCTTAAGTGAACGTGACTCTTTGAGTAATCTTTGGAATAGACGAAAGTTCGAAGAGCAGCTCGCGTATTATTCTCGCTTGGTTGAGCGTTACCCTAATGAATCGACGACTTGCTTAGCTTTAGTCGATATCGATAACTTCAAGCGAATCAACGACGAACTTGGTCATGACGAAGGCGACCGAGTGATTGCTGGTGTTGCTAAGCTTCTGCAAGACAGTCTTCGTGGGACGGATTTTGTTGCACGTGTCGGAGGAGAAGAGTTTGCACTGTTGATGCCACACACGTCTCTGCCAGAAGCAAAGCGCGTATTGGATCGCTTGCGAATAGAGATTGAACTGGCAGCCGGAACTAAGGTAACGGTGAGTGTTGGCTTTACTGATTTAACAAGTAACAGTACTCGCTCATACAAGTGTGCCGATGTTGCGCTTTACGAATCTAAATCGTCTGGTCGTAATACGGTCTCTATGTGTCCTAGCTACGATGATGTCGCTTAGGTTCGCTTCTATCTAATCCTTTCTTCTCTTTGCTTCACCTCTTCAAGCTGGCCCCGACTCACTTTATCTCTCCCCCTTTTTATAGGAATCTCACTTTTGAGCGACCTATGTCACAAAATCTATACAGTTAGACTAAAGTCTAATGCTGGTGGAAATTTGAGCTAAAATGAACAATAAGTAAACTACCTTGCTTCAGATTACATCGTGCTTAACGGTGTAGTAAATAGAGTGTTTACCAGATGTAAAAGGATGACACCGTTAACTTAATTCAACTGATTAGCTAGCCTTTTCAATGGTTTGAAAGGCAGCAGTAGAATTAGGTTAGCTGGAGCAAGAGTTTGGGGATCATACAGTCTGGTTAAAAGAGGCGTGGTATGTTTGTCGATTTTTTAGTGAGGTTAACCATAGGCACATTAGCCATTCTTGGCTTTCAATTGAGTGCTTTGTATTTTTTACCTATGGTTGTGCTACTCAATACTCATCACAAAGAGTTTTTTGGGTGGTAGTTCAGTCGTGGTACTGGAAACAAAAAAACGGAGCCGCTGGGCTCCGTTTTTATTTGGTTAGAATCTATCTTGGCATCATGCCGCTTCGATAACTTCTTCAATTCGTTTCATTGAACCTAGTAAGTGTTGATCAAGCAGTTCTGTTGCTTGTTCTACATTCTTAGAGAGTACTAGTTTCATGATCATTTCGTGCTCATCAATATTGAACAGATCATCAGATGCGCTTTCTGCAGACATAGCGAGGAAGCGGTAACGTTTCACTTGGTTAATTAGGTCATCAAAGAACTTAAACATGTTCTCTGAATCTGCACCTTCAAGCAGTGCGACATGGAATTGCTGGTGGCGCTCTTCCCATTCTACACAGTCAAACTCTTCAGATACGTACTGTACTCGCGATAGTTTATGGTAAGACGTTAGTACATCCAGTTCCCAGCTCTCATCACCTGCTGCAATCGCTTTTTTAAGCAGAACCGATGATACAACACGAAGGCTTTCGTATAGGTCATTCAGTTCTTTCTTTGATACAGGAGATACCCAGCAGCCTTTTTGTGGCTCTAGCTTTACGTATTTGCTCCAAGATAACTGTACCAAGGCTTCGCGAATAGGGGATGCGCCAACGTTGTAGCGTGCTTTTAGATCAGCAACAACAAGCTTTTGGCCTGGGGTTAACTCACCATTAAGAATATCTTGGCGAATCATCTTTGATACTTTGTCAGTGAGCGTAGGACTAGACATTACAAACCTCATCTATATATGATTTCTAGTCTGCTAATCCGTCTCTTAGAAAGAGTCAGTTGGAGGTTAACAGTACGTAGTTCTATTGTGATTGATAATACAGCGTACTGAAAAGTTAGGCAAGATTTTGTTTCATAAAAAAAGAGGGCCGAAGCCCTCTTTTATATTTTATGCGAATCGGTTCATTCTTATAGAACGTGAACAGATGCCGTGTTTGTAGTACCAGAAGCTACTAGAGCACCAGAAACCATAACTACGATGTCGCCTTTGTTACCTAGGCCAGATTGTAGAGCGATTTCTTTACCGTTGATGTAGAACGCGTCTGTGTTCTCGATAGAGTCAACAAGAACTGGCTTAACACCTTTAGTAAGAACTAGCTGTGCAGCTGTCTTTTCGTTAGTTGTTAGAGCTAGGATGTTTGCAGTTGGGAAGTACTTACGTACTGAACGTGCAGATTTACCGCCTTCAGTTGCAACAACGATTAGAGGAGCAGCTAGCTTCTCTGCTGTGTCTACAGCGCCTTTACATACTGCTTCAGTAATGCGTAGACGTGGGCTGTCTAGACGAGAACCTAGCTCAGCTTTAAGAGCTGAATCAGTACGGTTCGCGATTTGAGCCATGATAGTAACAGCTTCAACTGGGTACTTACCTTTAGCAGTTTCACCAGAAAGCATTACTGCATCAGTACCATCCATGATTGCGTTCGCAACGTCACCCGCTTCAGCACGAGTTGGACGTGGGTTGCTGATCATAGAGTCAAGCATTTGAGTTGCAGTGATAACCATCTTACGTGCACGGTTACACTTCTCGATCATCATCTTCTGAGCGAAGATTACTTCTTCAGCTGGGATTTCAACACCTAGGTCACCACGAGCAACCATGATGCCGTCAGAAGCTTCAAGGATTGAATCGAAGTTATCTACACCTTCTTGGTTTTCAATCTTAGAAATGATGTGGATGTTCTCGCCGCCGTTAGCGTTTAGAAGCTCACGGATTTCTTTAACGTCTTCTTCTTTACGGATGAAAGAAGCAGCAACGAAATCTACGCCTTGCTCACAACCAAACTTAAGGTCAGCTTTGTCTTTCTCAGAAAGAGCAGGAAGTTGAACAGAAACGCCAGGAAGGTTAACACCTTTGTTTTCGCCTAGAGCACCGTTGTTAAGAACTTTACACTTAACTTCAGTTTCTGTTGTTGCGATAACTTCCATTTCGATTAGGCCGTCATCAACAAGGATAGTGTTACCTGCTGTTAGGTCTTTAGCGAAACCTAGGTAAGTTACTGCTACTACGTCTTTGTTACCAACAACTGTTGCGTCAGTTGTGAAAGTGAACTCTTGACCAGCTACTAGATCTACGTCGTTACCATCTTCAAGTTTGATAGTACGGATTTCTGGACCTTTAGTATCTAGAAGGATAGCAAGTTGCTCACCTTTGTTTTCCATTACTTTACGGAAGTTCGCGATACGAGTGCCGTGCTCTGCGAAATCACCGTGAGAGAAGTTAAGACGCATAACGTTCATGCCAGCATCTACTAGTTCAGTTAGCTTCTCTACAGATTCAGTTTTAGGGCCAATCGTACATACGATTTTGGTCTTTTTCATGGAAGGTACTCTCCGGTAAGTATTGTTACAATTTGAAATTTATTTAAGTTCTGAAGATTGGTCCGCTACATCAACATTTTGTGCCTGTTGTGTAAAAGCGCGGGACTTCCAATATGTCCTTCAGAGTTGTAAGTCTTTCATCAATTTTAGTCATTTTATGACTAAAAGATTTTGATTCAATATCGGTTTTCTGTGACTTACCCCACTATATAGGGGGTAAGTTGCAAAAAAATAACAGTCAGTTTTGTAATTTTTTTTCTTTTCGGGTGCGGATTCTACCACCTAATGAGTTCAATATCACTGCTTAACAATTGTCTTAGGACAAGGTTTTATCGCTATTTATTAATTTTTTGGATCAAAATAAATAGACTAAATAGTTTCGTTGTAACTATAATATGTTTCATATCGAAACTTAATGGCCTTTTTTAAATGTCGAAACGAAACACCCAGCTCAGAAGACATGCAATTTCTAACCTAGTGAATGAAAAAGGGGAGGTTAGTGTTGATGAATTATCCGCTAAGTTCGAAACCTCAGAAGTCACTATTAGAAAGGACTTGGCGTCTTTAGAGAAAAACGGTCAGCTTTTACGCCGTTATGGTGGTGCGATTTCGTTACCGAAAGAGGTTGTCAACGAAGAACTGGGTCAACAAGTTTCGACTCGAAAGATTTCATTGGCAAAAGCCGCTGCAGATTTAATTCGCGACCATAACCGCATCGTGATCGATAGTGGCAGTACGACCGGTGCTCTAATTCAGCAGCTTAATGCTAAGCGTGGCTTGGTTGTTATGACCAACTCATTGCACGTTGCTAATGCGCTTAATGAGCTTGAAAGCGAGCCGACGTTATTAATGACTGGCGGCACTTGGGATACCCATTCGGACTCTTTCCAAGGCAAAGTTGCAGAGTCGGTACTTCGTGCTTACGATTTTGACCAACTATTTATTGGGGCTGATGGTATCGACCTCGATAGAGGCACAACCACGTTTAACGAACTGGTTGGCCTGAGCAAAGTAATGGCTGAAGTGTCACGAGAAGTGATCGTGATGGTTGAGTCGGAAAAGGTGGGACGAAAGATCCCGAACTTAGAGCTGGCATGGGAACACATTGACATCTTAATTACCGATACAGACTTAGGCGAAGAATCCAAAGCAAGTATCGAATCACATGATGTTCGAGTGATCCTGACCGATCCAGCGTAAAAACAAATTTAAGTATTATGCATTTACCTTCCTATAATTGATCTTAATGAAGATTTGGCCTTTGCTTGCTGCCAATAGGAATAAAACAAAATTGATGGAGTGAAACTATGTGTGGAATTGTTGGTGCAGTAGCACAGCGTGATGTAGCTGAAATTTTAGTAGAAGGCCTTCGTCGTCTAGAATACCGTGGCTACGATTCAGCTGGTGTCGCTGTCGTCGATACTGCATCTAACCTAACTCGTGTACGCCGCCTAGGAAAAGTACAAGAGCTAGCTGACGCAGTAGAAGAGCAACAAGTGATTGGTGGTACAGGTATCGCTCATACACGTTGGGCGACACACGGTGAGCCGTCTGAAGCGAACGCACACCCACATATGTCTGGTGATATTGCCGTTGTACACAATGGCATTATCGAAAACCACGAAGCACTGCGCGCTATGCTGCAAGAGCGTGGTTACGTATTTACTTCACAAACGGATACAGAAGTTATTGCTCACTTAGTTGAGTGGGAACTTCGCACTTCAGCTTCTTTGGTTGAAGCGCTACAGAAAACAGCAAAACAATTAGACGGTGCGTACGGCACGGTTGCGGTTGATCGTAAAGATCCTAGCCGTATCGTTGTAGCTCGTTCTGGTAGCCCGATCGTTATCGGTTTTGGTGTCGGCGAGAACTTCCTTGCTTCTGATCAACTGGCGCTACTGAGCGTAACTCGTCGCTTCATGTACCTAGAAGAAGGTGATGTTGCTGAGGTAACTCGTCGTGATGTTACGGTATTTGATGTAGCGGGTGAGCGTGTTGAGCGTGAAATCGTTGAGTCAAACGCTGAACACGACGCAGGTGACAAAGGTCAATACCGCCACTTCATGCAGAAAGAGATCTTCGAGCAGCCAACAGCGCTGATCAATACAATGGAAGGCCGTATCTCTGACACTTCGGTTATCACTAACGCGATCGGCGTTAAAGCTGAAGAGATCCTAAGCAAGGTTGAACACGTGCAGATCATCGCATGTGGTACGTCTTACAACTCAGGCATGGCAGCGCGTTACTGGTTTGAATCTCTAGCTGGCGTAAGCTGTGACGTAGAGATTGCTTCTGAATTCCGTTACCGTGATTTCGTTGTTCGTCCGAACAGCCTATTGGTGACTCTGTCTCAATCTGGTGAAACGGCGGATACGCTTGCTGCACTTCGTCTTGCAAAAGAGAAGGGTTATATGTCTGCAATGACTATCTGTAACGTTGCGGGTTCTTCACTGGTTCGTGAATCTGATTTTGCCTTCATGACTCGCGCAGGAACAGAGATCGGTGTTGCTTCTACTAAAGCTTTCACAACTCAACTAGCAGCGATGCTGATGATGGTAACGTCAATTGGTCGTCTACAAGGTCGTATCAATGAAGAAAAAGAAGCGGAAATCGTTCAAGCACTTCACCAACTGCCTGCTGATATCGAGAAAGCATTAGCGTTCGATAAAGAAATTGAAGCACTGGCACCTGATTTTGCTGATAAGCATCACACACTGTTCTTGGGTCGTGGTGAGTTCTACCCAATCGCGATGGAAGCGTCTCTTAAACTGAAAGAGATCTCTTACATCCACGCAGAAGCATACGCAGCTGGTGAGCTTAAGCACGGTCCTTTGGCTCTTATCGATGCAGATATGCCTGTAGTCGTTATTGCACCAAGCAACGACTTGCTAGAGAAGCTGAAATCGAACGTTGAAGAAGTGCGTGCTCGTGGCGGTCTACTTTACGTATTCGCTGATGAAGATGCGGGCTTTGAAAGCGATGAGAACATGAAGATCATCAAGATGCCTCACGTAAGTGAAGTAACAGCGCCTATCTACTACACAGTACCGATGCAGCTGCTGTCTTACCATGTCGCACTAATAAAAGGTACCGACGTTGACCAACCTCGTAACCTAGCGAAAGCGGTAACAGTTGAGTAATCGACAGCTTACCTAAGATATAGATAATAAGAAGCCCATCCTGTGATGGGCTTTTTTATGTCTGTTAGTTAACGATCAGTGTTAGAGCTAGCTGTAGCGTCATTAAGCGCTCAGTGCTTGCTCTAGGTCAGCCAAGATATCGTCAATGTGCTCGATACCTACTGATAGGCGAATCATCTCCGGTGATACACCGGCTTGTTTCTGTTCAGCTTCGCTTAGTTGACGGTGTGTCGTCGAAGCTGGGTGACAAGCGAGAGATTTCGCATCGCCAATGTTAACTAAGCGCTTGAAGATTTGCAGTGCATCATAGAAGCGAACACCGGCTTCATAACCGTCTTTTAAACCAAAAGATAGAATAGCCGATGGCTTACCCTGCATGTACTTTTCAGCGAGTGGATAGAATTCTGAATCAGGCAGGCCAGCGTAACTTACCCAACTGACTTTCTCGTGTTGCTTGAGGTATTCCGCTACTTTCAAGGCGTTCTCTGTGTGTCGCTCCATGCGTAGCGACAACGTCTCCAAACCTTGCATCAACATGAAAGCATTCATTGGTGACAGTGCTGCACCTGTATTACGTAGGGGAACCGTTCTAGCTCGACCAATAAACGCAGCCTCACCAAATGCCTCGGTATAAACCACGCCATGATAAGAAGACTCTGGCTGATTAAAAACAGGGAAGCGCTCTTTGTGCTCTGCCCATGGGAATTTACCTGAGTCGACAATCACGCCACCTAACGTTGTACCGTGACCACCCACGTATTTGGTTAGTGAGTGCACCACGATGTCAGCACCAAAATCGATAGGTTTACACAGCACAGGCGTCGCGACTGTGTTATCAACAATCACAGGCACTCCTTGTGCGTGGGCAAGTTCTGCAACACGTTCTAAGTCGATGATATTACCAGCAGGGTTACCAATACTTTCACAGTAAACCGCCTTGGTTTTTTCATCGATCAGTGCCGCTAAGCTTTCTGGTTTGTCGTCTTTAGCAAAACGAACTTCAATTCCTTGGTTTGGCAACATGTGAGCAAATAGGGTGTAAGTACCACCGTAAAGCTGAGGCGTTGAGACAATGTTGTCACCGATTTGTGCCAACGTCTGAATCGCGTAGTTGATCGCCGCGCTGCCTGCACTCACCACTAGGCCTGCAATACCACCTTCTAAGGCTGCCATGCGTTTTTCCAACACATCATTGGTTGGATTCATTATCCGTGTGTAGATATTACCTGGCACCGCAAGGTTAAACAGGTCGGCGCCATGTTGTGCGTCATCGAATTCGTAAGCGACGGTTTGGTAAATAGGAGTCGCAACCGATTTGGTTGTTGGATCAGTTTCGTAGCCGAAGTGAATCGAGAGTGTTTCGTCTTTCATGTTTCTTCCCTGAACTATTGAATGATTTGTGTACACTCATATTGCCGATTTTTTTATAAAAGAAAAGTATGTTTAGTCACAGAGAGGCAATTGGAATTGTGTGCGGGATGATTCGTTATTGGTTAGGAAATGCAGGGCGTAAGTTGTACAGATTTAGAAAAGCAAAAAGCCAGAGCAGCATGAACTGTTCTGGCTTTTCTAATTTGGTGGCCCCTCCCAGATTTGAACTGGGGACCGAACGATTATGAGTCGTGCGCTCTAACCACTGAGCTAAGGGGCCGTAGGGCATAGATTATAGGGGAAGCGTTCAATGGTGTCTAGACACTATAAGGGGCAATTCCGCTTACATCTTAGCCACTTAAATCACACAGATAAAAAAAAGGTGAGCCAACGCTCACCTTTTCTTATTTATGCTTAAAAGCTAACCACACTTGAGTGTGCGATTACTCGTCTAGGAAGCTACGCAGAGTTTCTGAGCGGCTTGGGTGACGAAGTTTACGCAGTGCTTTTGCTTCGATCTGACGGATACGTTCACGAGTTACGTCGAACTGTTTACCAACCTCTTCAAGAGTGTGGTCAGTGTTCATGTCGATACCGAAACGCATACGCAGTACTTTAGCTTCACGAGGTGTTAGGCCTGCAAGAACGTCTTTAGTTGCACCGCGTAGGCTGGTTGCCGTTGCAGAGTCTAGAGGTAGTTCTAGCGTTGTATCCTCGATGAAATCACCTAGGTGCGAATCTTCGTCGTCACCGATTGGTGTCTCCATTGAGATTGGCTCTTTAGCGATTTTCAGTACTTTACGGATCTTGTCTTCAGGCATTTGCATGCGTTCAGCCAGTTCTTCCGGAAGTGGTTCACGACCCATCTCTTGTAGCATTTGACGAGAGATACGGTTTAGTTTGTTGATCGTTTCGATCATGTGAACCGGAATACGGATAGTACGAGCTTGGTCGGCAATCGAACGAGTGATTGCTTGACGGATCCACCAAGTAGCGTAAGTAGAGAACTTGTAACCACGACGGTATTCAAACTTATCTACCGCTTTCATCAGACCGATGTTACCTTCTTGGATTAGATCCAGGAATTGTAGACCACGGTTTGTGTACTTCTTAGCAATCGAGATTACTAGACGTAAGTTCGCTTCAACCATCTCTTTCTTCGCACGACGAGCTTTCGCTTCACCGATAGACATGCGACGGCTGATATCTTTGATGCTTTGAACAGTAAGAGACGTTTCACGTTCGATCATATCCAGCTTTTGGATAGAGCGACGGATGTCGTGCTCGTTACGTTTAATCTTTTCTGCGTATGGCTTGTCTGAAGCAAGAACTTCATCCAACCATGCTTCGCTAGATTCGTTGCCAGTAAATAGAGCAATGAAAGATTTCTTCGGCATTTTGCCGTACTCAACCGTTTGACGCATGATTAGGCGTTCTTGAGTACGTACACGATCCATAGAGTTACGCAGTTCGTTTACTAGGTAATCAAACTGTTTTGGTGTTAGACGGAACTCTTTGAATACGTCTTGCATCATTGTCGTTGCAAGCGTTGCTTTCGGGCTTTCATGGCCGTACTCGTTGATCGCTAGCTGACGGTTCTGGTAGCTAGTACGAAGCGCTGTGAACTTCTCAAGAGCAAGCTCAGGATCGATACCTGTATCTTCTTCTTCCTCTTCCTCGTCGTCTTCAGCGTCTTCTTTGTCTTCGTCTTCCAGATCAGTTTCAGCAAGTTCTGAACCGATGTGAGTCGCCGTTGGCGCAGCTGTGCCATCGTCGTCTGGGTCAACAAAGCCATTGATTAGGTCTGTTAAGCGAATCTCTTCTGCTTGTACGCGGTCAAACTGTTCCAAGATGTATGGAATAGTGCCTGGGTACTCAGCAACCGATAGTTGAACTGTATTGATACCATCTTCAATACGCTTCGCAATGTCGATTTCGCCTTCACGAGTCAGTAGTTCAACTGTACCCATTTCACGCATGTACATACGAACTGGGTCAGTAGTACGGCCAATCTCGCTTTCTACGCTTGAAAGCGCAGCAGCTGCAGCTTCGGCTGCATCTTCATCTATATTGGCATCGTCATCATTAAGTGCTAGATCATCAGCATCAGGTGCAGTTTCAACTACCTTGATACCCATGTCGTTAATCATTTGAATGATGTCTTCTACCTGTTCAGAATCCACGATTTCTGCAGGTAGGTGGTCGTTTACTTCGGCGTAGGTCAGATAGCCTTGTTCCTTGCCTTTAATAACAAGTAATTTAAGCTGTGACTGCGGATTTTGATCCATAGATGATATCCAACTTCAGGTCTGGTGAAGGACGTTGCATTCTCAAATGCAAACCAATTATGTTAACAAATTTATTAAATGCTGACTAATCAAACAGGGTTACGCTTTTAGATCTAGCATTAAAGCTAGTAGCTCCCTTTTTTCTTCGGCTGATAAACCGACGCTTCTTGCTTTGGCCTGCAGGTTTTCAATTTGTTTTTCAACGCACTGGGCAAGTATATTGTCCAATGAGTCTAAAAATATGTCTTCTTGATTGTCTTCGTCGAGGGGGATTTCCCAGCTCGCGAGACGAGACAGAAGAGCCTCATGTTTATTGTGTCGCCAATGCTCTAATAATTGGCCTGTGTTGATATGGGGATGCGCATGGCATTTATCAAGTACTTCGACGAATAAACTTAGTCCAGGCAGCTGTAAGCCTTTGACACTTGATAAATCCGGTACCATATCAGCATAGCTCGGATTTTGGATAAGCAAAGCGATAACTTCACGCATTGGAGTGCGCTTGAGCTCTTTATGCGGTTGAGGTTTATTGTCATTGTTAACCTTTAATAAAGCATTGAGAAACTTTTGAAGCTGGAAATCACTCCAACCCGTACCTAAAGCGAGCTCTTTCCATAAATATGCCTTTAAAGAAGGGTCTTGAGTCTTATTTAGCAAAGGGGCCGCATTGGTAACAACATAAGTTCCCCAACGTCGCGAGTCAGTATCGGGAGCTTCTTTTTTTATCTCAGTTAATAGAAAGTCAATTAACGATTCCGCATTCTTAATTTCATTTTCAAATGCGCCTTTCCCATGTTCTCGTATGTAGCTATCAGGATCATCACCATCAGGTAGGAATAAAACTTTTAGTACTTTATTCGCATTAAGGAACTCTAATGCGTTCTCCATAGCTCTTCGTGCGGCTTCTCTGCCAGCACGGTCACCATCGTAACAACAAATAACAGTATTAGTTTGTCTGAATAGTGTTTGTAGTTGTTCTGTGCTTGTTGCTGTGCCCAGTGATGCTACCGCGTAATCTACATCATATTGCGCGAGAGCGACGACATCCATGTAACCTTCTACAACAAGTATCTGAGGCGGTTCACGGTAGGCTTGCATCACTTCATAAAGGCCGTAAAGCTCTTTACCTTTATGGAAGATAGGCGTTTCTGGTGAGTTGAGATATTTTGGAGTACCGTCTTCTAATACACGACCACCAAAACCAATCACACGGCCACGACGATCGCGAATCGGGAACATTACGCGTCCACGGAATCGGTCGTATCGGTTACCTTTATCGTTCTCAATTAACATGCCGCCAGTTACGAGCATGTCTTGGGCTTCTTTCTGTTGGCCAAAGTTCTTACGAACTAAGTCCCACTCATCGGCCACATAACCAATGCCAAACTTCTGGACGATCTCGCCCGAAAGGCCACGATTCTTTAGGTAATCAATCGCAGGTTTGTTGGCTGATATTTTCAGTTGAGAGCGGTAAAAATTACTGATGCCGCCCATCAAATCGTAGAGGTTACGTTTTTGTTCGCTGTTGGCTCTTGGTGCTGTTGATATCTCGCCGCTGCGCTGTTCTCTAGGAACGTCGAGGCCTAAGAAAGAGGCTAGCTCTTCAATAGCTTCAACAAAATCGAGGCGTTCGAACTCCATAATGAAGTCGATAGCATTACCGTGTACGCCACAACCAAAGCAGTGATAAAACTGTTTTTCTTGGCTTACGCTAAAAGAAGGGGTCTTTTCGTTGTGGAATGGGCAACAAGCACCATAGTTTTTGCCTTTTTTCTTAAGTTTCACGCGTGCGTCCACAATGTCGACAATGTCGAGACGCGCTAGGAGATCATCGATGAAACTACGCGGGATGTGTCCTGCCATAAAACCTTAGAAAAATGCACTAACTGAGAGTGTGGATAATAATAGTTTGAATAGGTTACAGATACAAACAAGCCGTGCGTTCCGAAGGATTGCACGGCTTGTTGCAATTTGATTTGGGATTAAGCGAGTTTAGAACGAACTAAACCACTAACTTTCCCCATATCTGCACGCCCTTGAATTTGTGGTTTCAAGATAGCCATTACTTTACCCATGTCTTGCATGCCCGCTGGTTGAGCTTCGGCGATTGCGCTATCAAGTAGTGCAATAACTTCTTCATCAGTTAGCGGTTGAGGCATAAAGCCTTCAAGTACCGTAATTTCTGCTTTTTCCACGTCAGCAAGATCTTGACGATTTGCTGATTCATATTGAGCAACAGAATCGCGACGTTGCTTAACCATTTTAACTAATACAGCAAGAATGTCGTCGTCGTTCAGAGTGATCCGTTCGTCAACTTCACGTTGCTTAATTGCTGAAAGAGCTAAGCGGATAGTGCCAAGGCGCGGTTTGTCCTTGGCTTTCATCGCTAATTTTTGCTCTTCTTTGAGTTGTTCAATAAGAGCCATAACTCAGTCCTTATGGATTAAGTTATTAGTACAGGCGAACGCGACGTGCGTTTTCGCGAGCTAGCTTCTTAGCGTGACGCTTTTGAGCTGCTGCTTTAGCGCGTTTGCGAACTGTAGTTGGCTTTTCGTAATGCTCGCGACGGCGAACTTCAGAAAGGATACCTGCTTTTTCACAAGAGCGCTTGAAACGACGTAGTGCAACGTCGAACGGTTCGTTTTCACGTACTTTAACTATTGGCATATGCCTTTCACCTCAGGGGTTATTCATTATCGCTGGCTACTCAGTACCAAATCAGAGAAGTTACCCATCGAGCTAACTCTCTATTCGCGTTTGGCCATTAACCAGCTTGATCAAAAATGGTGCGGAATTTTAATCCGATCACAGTGGCTTTGTAAAGCACTTTGTCGATTATAGTCTGTACAATATTTGTTTGAAGAGCTTAGGCAGGGTAATATTGCGCTAATTTCCCATTTTAGACGAAGCGTGCCGAGAAAATTATGCGCATTATTGGTATTGAAACCTCTTGTGATGAAACAGGAATCGCAATTTATGATGATGAGCAAGGGCTGCTTTCTCATCAATTATATAGCCAAGTAAAGCTGCACGCCGATTACGGTGGTGTGGTGCCTGAGCTAGCTTCACGTGACCACGTGAAAAAAACAATTCCTCTTATTAAAGCGGCATTAGCTGAAGCGAACCTAACGTCGAAAGACATTGATGGTGTGGCTTACACCGCTGGCCCTGGTTTAGTGGGCGCTCTACTGGTTGGTGCAACGATTGGTCGCAGTATTGCTTATGCGTGGGGGGTGCCTGCTGTGCCTGTTCACCATATGGAAGGTCACCTTCTTGCGCCAATGTTAGAAGACAATCCACCTCCATTCCCATTTGTGGCTCTGCTGGTTTCTGGCGGCCATACCATGATGGTAGAAGTGAAAGGTATTGGTGAATACCGAATCCTTGGTGAATCGATTGATGATGCAGCGGGTGAAGCGTTTGATAAAACCGCGAAACTTATGGGCTTAGATTACCCTGGTGGTCCACTGTTATCTCGTTTGGCGGAAAAAGGCACTCCGGGTCGTTTTAAGTTCCCGCGTCCAATGACCGATCGTCCGGGTCTAGATATGAGCTTTTCTGGTTTGAAGACGTTCGCAGCGAATACCATTCGTGATAACGATAATGATGACCAGACTCGTGCTGATATTGCTTACGCGTTTCAAGAAGCCGTTTGTGCAACCTTAGTAATCAAGTGTAAGCGTGCCTTGGTTGAAACGGGCATGAAACGTATAGTTATTGCTGGCGGTGTAAGTGCCAACAAACAACTGCGTGTTGAGCTTGAAGCTCTTGCTAAGAAAGTCGGTGGTGAGGTGTACTACCCACGCACAGAATTCTGTACAGATAATGGTGCGATGATCGCTTATGCGGGCATGCAGCGCCTAAAGAATGGCGAAACGGCTGATTTGTCTGTTCATGCCACACCGCGTTGGCCTATTGACCAGCTAGAGCCAATTGCGTAATTGACTATAGTGTTTCGATAAACGGTCGCCTTGTGCGGCCGTTTTTATATCCTAGCTTACCGACTGTATGTCGATAAATAATTGCTGATAGAGATTAGGGAAGAAAATGAACAAGTTCACAGTAGACAATCAATCGATGGCGTACCTAGATGAAGGTCAAGGCCCTGTTGTTGTACTCGGCCACAGCTACCTTTGGGATAGTGCAATGTGGAAGCCGCAGATCGAAGCGTTAAAAAATCAGTATCGCTGTATTGTTCCAGAGCTTTGGTCTCATGGTGAATCTCAAGCAGCACCCACTTCGATGCGTAACTTGAAAGATTACGCTCAGCACGTTTTGGCTCTGCTTGATCATTTAGAGATCGAAGAATTCTCAGTGGTTGGCTTATCGGTTGGCGGTATGTGGGGGACTGAGTTAGCGGAACTTGCACCTGCACGTATTAAGTCTTTGGTTCTAATGGATACTTTTGTGGGTTTAGAACCAGAAGTTGCTCACGCAAAGTACTTCAGCATGTTAGATACCATCACTCAAACCAAGACGGTTCCTCAGCCAATTGTTGAAGCGGTTGTTCCACTGTTCTTTGCTAATGATGCTCAAACCAACACGCCAGCTTTAGTTGAAGGTTTTACTCAGCAGTTATCAGCTCTTGAGGGCGACAACGCTGAAGAAGTGGCACGAATTGGTCGAATGGTGTTTGGACGTCGCGATATGATTGAATCGGTAGAGAACTTTGCTTTGCCTGTTTTGATTGCTGTAGGACAAGAAGATAAACCACGTCCGGTACTTGAGTCATACCTAATGCACGATTGCATTACGGGCAGTGAATTAGTGGTGATTCCTGGCGCAGGTCATATTAGCTCGTTAGAGCAACCAGAGTTTGTGAACACAATGCTGAAGACGTTTTTAGATAAACATCTGCTGTAAGTTCTTAAATACTGAATATTATGGTTCGGCTTAGACGTGACAGTTTAAGCCGATTTTTTTTGTCCGAGTTTTGGTTCGCTGCCATCGAGTAGGCGGCGGATATTCTGGTGGTGACGTAACACGATCAAACAGCACAGCATGGCTACTGGCAATGTGTATTGAGGTTTGACTAACCAAGCGTAGAAAGGGGCAAGTAGCACAGTAACCAGTGCCGCTAAAGAAGAGTAACGAAACAAAAACGCGACCACTAACCAAGTCGCCATGATCATTCCGGTTAGATCGAATCCTATTGGGGCGATAGCGCCAAGTGCGGTTGCCACGCCTTTACCACCTTTGAAGTGGAAGAAGATCGGATACATATGGCCAAGACACGCCGCAATTGCCACAACCCCAAGAATGATTGGGTCGATCTTGAGGTAGTAGCCAAGCCAGACAGGGATAGTGCCTTTCAGCATGTCACACAAAAGGACGGCAGCTGCTGCGCCTTTACCGCCAACACGCAGGACATTGGTTGCTCCTGGGTTGTTAGAACCTACTGTTCGAGGATCTGGGAGCCTCAAAACTCGGCATATCAAGACCGCACTAGAGATTGAACCTAGTAAGTAGGCAGCAATGATCATGATAAGTGCCAATGGGGTCATGTCTGTCCTTTAACGGTTATACGCCTAACGATGGGAAAATAATGCTCAATCCAAGAGTAATTGATATCATATCTCGAATTACGCAAATAATACGTTTTTTTCCCCAATTTGGGTATCCGACCTCTAAAAGGACAAGTCATGGCACTGGATAAAGTTTTCATTGAGCAGCTAGAAGTAATTACAACGATCGGTGTTTACGATTGGGAGCAAGAGATTAAACAAAAACTTGTGCTTGATATTGAAATGGCTCATGACAACCGCCCAGCGGGTAAGAGTGATGATGTGGTTGATGCTTTGGATTACTCGACAGTGAGTACAGCCGTGCTTGACCATATTGCGAATGGCCGATTCCTATTGGTTGAACGTGTGGCTGAAGAAGTTGCTGAGCTTATTATGACTCAGTTCTCTGTGCCGTGGATTAAAATCCGATTGGCTAAACCTGGCGCAGTGCCACAAGCAAAAGCCGTTGGTGTGATCATCGAACGAGGTCAAGCATGACAGTAGCCTATGTTGGTGTTGGCACGAACATAGACCGCGACAAGCATGCAAGGGTGGCATGGACAGAGCTTCAATCGTTAGGGACTAACCTTAAATGCTCTAAAATCTATCACTGTGAGCCCGTGGGTTTTAATAGCCATCCGTTTTATAACTTTGTGATAGAGCTCGACACGTCACTCTCATTGACTGAATTTTCACAGCAGCTGCGTAAAATTGAGTTTAAATGGGGTCGCTCTCAAGATGCGCACAAACTACAAGATCGAAAACTCGATCTTGATATTGTGCTGTTTGGAGAGGAGGTTTCTGAGCGTGAGCCAGAATTACCACGCAGTGATATCTACAAATATCCTTTTGTAACACAACCGCTTTATGATCTTTGTCCTGCGCGAGTGATCCCGCAAGACGGAAGAACCGTCAGTGAAATATGGCAGAAGATGCAGCAATTAGACTCGCTCTCTGTCGTAGATATAAAACTATAATTTTTAAGGTAAGTAATGAGTTATTTTGAAGCGTTTATATTGGCGTTGGTGCAAGGCTTTACAGAGTTTTTACCTATTTCCAGTTCTGCACACCTAATCCTTCCTTCTGCTGTTTTAGGCTGGGAAGATCAAGGTTTGGCCTTTGATGTCGCTGTCCACGTTGGTACTTTGGCAGCTGTTGTTATCTATTTCCGTAAAGAAGTGGTCTCTCTGTTGAGCGCATTCTTTGGTTCAGTGTTTAAAGGTGATCGTAGTAAAGAAGCGAAGTTAGCGTGGATGATCATTCTCGCGACGATTCCTGCGTGTATCTTTGGCTTGTTGATGAAAGATATTGTTGAGCTTTACTTACGCAGTGCGTGGGTGATCGCGACGACAACGATTATCTTTGGTCTATTGTTATGGTGGGTGGACAAGAACTCAAGCCTGCGCGATGACGAATACCAAGCGGGTTGGAAAAAGGCGCTGTTTATTGGTCTTGCTCAAGCAATGGCGATCATTCCGGGCACGTCTCGTTCTGGCGCAACCATTACCGCGGCGCTTTACCTTGGTTTCACACGTGAAGCGGCGGCTCGACTCTCTTTCTTGATGTCTATCCCAATCATCACTCTGGCTGGTGGTTATTTAGGTCTTAAGTTGGTGACAAGCGGTGATCCAATCCATGTTGGCACTTTGCTAACGGGCGTTGCGGTGTCTTTCATCAGTGCTTACATCTGTATCCACTTCTTCTTGAAGCTTATCTCTCGTATGGGCATGACACCGTTCGTTATCTACCGCCTGATTCTAGGTTGTGGTCTGTTTGCTTTCTTAATGATGCAGTAACAGACACAGGCAACGGTCTCGCTGTAAGAATTGAAACAAAAGGCCCGCTTAACTGCGGGCTTTTTATACGTTTTAGGTAGAGCGGCGACGATTAACTGCTAGCGAGTTCTGATAGGGCGTTTTCAATTGCGATGGCTCTGCGTTTCTCTTGTTCTTCTCGAATATCTTTGCCTTTAAAACCATCGGTAATGATCGCTTTTACTTCGACTTGAAGCGCCGCTTGGTAGGCGACTTCAAAGCGCGCTTTTTGAGGATAAGGCTGATCTTCTAATCCTTTTCGGCCTGCGTGGTCGGCCTGGCAGCAAAGTAGTATATCGTCGAGCCTATCTGGCTTACGCCAAACATCGAACTTGTTGAGAACCTTGAGAAAGGTGGTTGGTTTGAGCTCGCCTGCGCGGTGGATATTAGAATGTTGCTCGCACACTAACAACGCAAGGTCTCTGAACTCATTGGGCACTCTCACTCGCTCACACAGTTTCTTGATTATCTTAACACCTGTGTGGCAGTGCATTTTATGGCTTGGCCATTCAGCTTGTGGTGTGACGCCTTTACCTAAGTCATGCACTTGAGCTGCAAAGCGTACCGGTAGCGATGGGCTTAATAGTGCGGCTTGCTGAGCAACCATCAGAGTGTGAATACCCGTGTCGATTTCAGGGTGCCATTTTTCAGGTTGAGGGACGCCAAATAGAGCGTCAATCTCAGGTAATACGACTGCCAATGCACCACACTCTTTCAAGACAGAGAGGAACACTTCAGGGTGCGGTGTACTAAGAGACTTATGCCACTCTTGCCAAACTCGCTCTGCAGTAAGGTGTGCCAGCTCACCAGATTGGACGATCTCACTCATCATATCCATGGTTTCAGGTGCAACCGTGAAGTTAAGATGGTGAAGCTTGGCGGCGAAGCGAGCCACACGCAGTACACGAAGAGGGTCTTCAACAAAAGCGTCTGAAACGTGTCTTAAGATACGATCCGAGAGATCTTTCTGGCCATGATAAGGATCGTGAAGTTGGCCTTTATCATCTTGAGCTATAGAGTTGATGGTCAGATCTCGACGCATCAGGTCTTCTTCCAAACTCACGTCTGGCGCGAAGTAACATTCGAAGCCTGTGTAACCAGAGCCTGATTTTCTCTCAGTGCGAGCCAGTGCGTGCTCTTCTTTGGTTTTTGGGTGCAAGAATACCGGGAAATCTTTTCCCACAGCAGTAAAGCCAAGGTTTTCCATCTCTTGAGGGGTACTCCCTACCACGACCCAATCTCTATCATAACTATCAATATTGAGCAGCTTATCGCGCACTGCTCCACCGACTAGATAGCGTTGTAGCCCGTTGTCTTTTGGTAGGCTATCGTAAATTTGCAACTTATCACCTCGAAATGTTTTATCACTGCTGGACTTTACTGCAAGCAATGGTACTTTCCATTAATCGTAATTATAGGGCAGCACATGTATAAGGAATATTTTGGCTTCGTTGAGATGCCATTTTCGATTGTACCAAATTCTCGCTACTTGTTTTTGAGTCAGCGCCATCAAGAAGCGATGCAGAACCTACAAGCCGGTTTAGGCGAGGGTGGGGGCTTTGCGATGCTTACTGGTGAGGTTGGTACAGGGAAAACAACGGTCGCTAAGGCGATGTTGTCTTCATTGGATAGTCATACTCAGGCTGGCCTTATACTTAACCCTACGTTTTCAAATACGGATTTACTAGAAGCTATCTGCGATGAGTTTGAGGTCGAGTACCCAGAACAAGCATCGTTGAAACAGCTCAGTCAGGCTATTCATTATTTTATACTTGATAGCCATGCCGAAGGCATTCAAACCCTATTGGTGATCGATGAAGCCCAACACCTCGCTGCCGATGTGTTGGAGCAGTTACGCCTTCTAACAAACTTGGAAACCGACAATCGTAAGCTGTTAAAAGTACTGTTGGTCGGCCAGCCGGAATTACAACAGCACTTACAAACCACGCAGCTACGTCAGCTAGCACAGCGCATTACTGGTCGTTATCACTTACTGCCTCTTAATACCGAAGAAACGGGCAAGTACATCGCGTTTCGTTTGGAGACGGCGGGTGGCGAGCAGATGTTGTTTTCGAACCGTTCTATCAAGCTGATTGCTCAATATACGCATGGTATTCCAAGGCTCATTAACTTGGTGTGTGATAAAGCACTGCAGTTGGCTTTTCATGACGGTGAGCAGCTACCGAGCAATGAAACGGTTAACCGAGCGTGTCAGCAGGTTATGTCCTTTCAGGCCGATGTGTATCACGTCGAGAAAGCTCTAACTTCTCGTGTCGCGCCTAAGTTATTCCAATACGCAGGGATTGCGACGTTAAGCGTTGGTCTTGCAATAGCGACCTTTAACTTCGCTCCAAGCTATATCAATGCTTGGTTGCCTACGGATGCATCAAATGGAGCAAAGACGGAAGTGTCTGCACAGGCTCAGCGCTCTTTGGTGGCGAATGAACCTCAGTTGGTTGCTGAGCCAAAACCTTCCAAGTTTGCTTTGCCACAAGATATTCAACAGCACTTGATGCAGGGAACCAATCGTTCTCTCGCTATCAAGGACTTGTATACGCTCTGGGGGTATCAGTCTTCACTGCGTGATGGCTTGTGCTTAAGTGAGCCGCAAAGTGTCTTTGTATGCGAGCAACAACAGTCAAATTTGGATACATTGTTAGAGCTTGGCGTACCCGTGGTCCTTAATCTGGATATCGATCAAGAACCAGTGTTTGCTGTGCTTTATGGTGCGTCTGAGGAGTCTGTCGAGCTCCTCGTTAACGAAAAGCTGTTGGTGATGCCGAAGCAATCCTTAGAGCAAATCTGGCAAGGCGATTACGTCGCTATTTGGAAGCAGCCGCTGCGAGAGACCCTTAAAGAGGGCTATCAAGGTGAAGCGGTTGCTTTGCTTGATCTACTGCTTTCTGAAGTATTAGGAGAGGTTGTTTCCGGTAGTGATGTATTTGATTATGAGTTAAAAATGAAAATCGAAGCATTTCAAACGTGGCAAGGTATGTCTGTTGATGGCATTGCAGGTAAGCGCACCTTAGCAAGATTGCAGAGATTAGCTCAACTCGATTCGCCTAAGCTGATGTCACTAGAAGGGGGCGAAAGCTAATGTCACGTATTATGCACGAACTTAAACAGCCGTCTCACAAGCCATCTTCTATTAATCAGCACTCTCTTAGCAAACCAAGCTTCAAAGGCTACCAGAATCATCATGTTCCTAATTCTGCAAAAGGGATGAGCAACAAGCGAGGTTCATCGTTAGCGATGGGGCTACTCTTAATCTTGGTTCCTTCTTTGTTGGTGGGTGGCGTCTTGGCTTATCAATCGTATATCCAACAACAAGAAGCCGTGAACCAAGCTGCCAATGTCGCTCTGCCAGAATTTAAAACTGAATCAGACATTGAGCCTGAAATTGCGGATGCTGATATAGCAAGCATGGATGCCGTGTCTGAGGAAGAAGATGCCTTGTTCACCGTTCGCCCTGCACCGGCGAGCCAACCGTTGAAAGCATTGCCACGCCAAGAGATGTATGCACAGATTGATTCTGGCGCTAATCGTGCAAACACCGCTGGTGGCTCAGCAGTGATCTTCGCTAATGCTGATAACAACACTCAAATGACAGCCAGTTCTGAATCGTCATCCGTTCAGCCAGGCGCGAGTGATGAAACGACTGCTCTGCAATCAAGCACTGATCAGCAATCAAATAGTGACTTACAATCGGACAGTGATCTGCTGCAAGGGCTAGACCTCAGTGAGTTGCCACCTGATTTGGCATTGAAGCTTGAATCCATTATGGGGGAGCAACAAAGCACTCCTGAGCCGATGGACTCTAGACCCGCAGGGCAAAGAGGCTCTCAGGTTATTGAGTTGGAAACGCACACCAATAGCTTATCAGGCGTCCTTCCTAAGTTAGACCTACAAACTCATATGTACTCGAGCAGCGAGACCAAACGTTGGGTAAAAGTGAACGGCCAAGAAGTGGCGCAAGGAGATTGGATTGGACAAGACATTCAATTACTAGAGATTAAGCCACAATCAGTGATCATAGAGTTCAATCAACAGAAGATAGAAATCCCGGCTCTGTACGAGTGGAAAGGTTAGCGATTTCTATACGTATTTAGATAACAGACAAATAAAAAGGAGCACCTCGGTGCTCCTTTTTGATATTCGATACTGAATTTACTGTACCTGATACAAGCGTTAAGTCTACGCCCAACCGTTTGGTGATTTTCTGCGACGAGGCATGATGTGTGGCAGAACAAGGCCTAGAAGTAGACCAATACCCGCAACACCACCACCGTACATGAAGTACTTCAATAGTAGGTCGTCTTTTTGAGTGTCTAGCTTAGCGCGCAGTTCACGGTTCTCTGTTTGAGAACTCGTTAGCTGTTGGCTAATTTCACTGTAGTTCTGTTCTAGTTCAGCAATCTGCTTGTTACGAGAATCTAGAGAGCTTGCTAGGCCAGCTTTTTCGCTGTCAGCACTCTGACGAGCATTCGCTAGCTTGCCTTTAACTTCCGTCAGCTCTTTCTCTAGCTTAGGCATACGCAGTGCCATGCTTTCTTGAGTGCTTACAAACTTGCTTTCAACCCAACCTTTACGGCCACGGTTGTCTTGAATTTGGGTGTAACCCGTACTCTTGTTAGTTTGTAGGAATGTAATCTTTTCACCAGCATCAACACTACCGATGATACGGAATGTGTTGTTTGGGCCAGAATGCATATAAGTAAATAGTTTGTCAGCAATATAACGGTCTTGTGCAAAGGCAGCTGGAGCCGCAAGCATTGCGAACAAAACTAAGCTAATCAGTTTTTTCACAGTAAATCCCTTAACGATTCAAATTGGGTAGGCGTATGAGTCAGCCTCAATCAGCAAATAATATTTAGTTTCTTTATGCGGTGCAACAAAGAAGGGAGGCAAAGCCTCCCTTTCTGTGCGTTTGAGTCAATAATGACATGGCATTTACATATCGTTACTGAAGCTCACACTGTTCTGACGCTAGTATTCACTAACGCAGTCGCGATTACATAGTAAACGCAGCTTGAATTCCGTAGAAGAACACAACAGCAAGTAGAGCACCTGCAGGTAGTGTCACAATCCAAGAAGCCACGATATTACGTACAACGCCTAAGTTTAGTGCTGCGATACCACGAGCAAAACCAACACCTAAAACAGCACCAACGAGTGTTTGTGTAGTAGAGATTGGAAGGCCAGTACCTGAAGCTAGTACAACCGTACATGCAGTTGCAAGTTGTGCAGCAAAGCCACGGCTTGGTGTTAGTTCTGTAATACCAGTACCAACGGTTGCCATTACTTTATGACCCATTGTTGCAAGACCAACAACGATACCGAATCCACCTAGAGGAAGAATCCACCATGCGATAGTACTCTTACCTGTGATTTCACCCATGTGCTCAACGGTTGATACAACAGCAGACAGTGGACCAATCGCGTTCGCAACGTCGTTTGAACCGTGTGCAAATGCCATCGCACAAGCTGTGATAACCATGAGTACAGAGAAGATGCCTTCAACACCTGCAAAGCCGTGGTCTTCTTCGCGGTTAGCGAATTTCTTCTGGATGTATAGGTAACCGCCGATCATTACAAGCGCAGAAACGCCAGCAGCCCAAACCCATGCTTCAGTGTTGCTTAGGTGAAGACCAACGTGCTTAAGGCCTTTCTTGATGGTTACAAGTGCAATTACCATTGTTGTAATGAACATGTATACCGGTACAAAGCGTTTCGCGTTAAATAGCGGGTTCTCTGTATCAAAAATCAGTCGTTGAGCACTTACAAATATGACGTAAGCGAAGAAACCGGAAATAACCGGTGTGACAATCCAACTGCCCACAATGCCTTGAACGCTGCTCCAGTCTACCGCTTCAGTACCTACAGACACACAAGCGAAGCCGATGATTGCACCGATGATTGAGTGAGTCGTAGAAACCGGCCAGCCCATGTAAGAAGCGAGAAGTAGCCATGTACCCGCAGCAAGAAGTGCTGACATCATGCCGTACACAAGTACATCTGGTTGATGAGCGAATAGAGACGTTTCGATAACACCTTTACGGATCGTGTCTGTTACTTCGCCGCCCGCAAGGTAAGCACCTGCGAATTCAAAGATCATTGCGATAATGATCGCTTGTTTAACGGTTAAAGCTTTAGAGCCTACTGAGGTGCCCATTGCGTTCGCAACGTCATTTGCACCAATACCAATAGCCATCAAGAAACCGAAAGCTGCTGCAACAATAATCAGGACAGTGCCGTAGTTAGCAAGGATATCCATCGTAATACCTAGTTGTTTGATAACAAGCGGAACAAATTTAGACGCAAAAAACCGCTCAGCGAGAGGAATACTCAGCGCATAAGTGGTTTGTTCAAAAAATGCTCTTCGTTATATGGTTAACGTATGATTTAAGATCGAGAAAGCATTACTTCAAGACGAGCGCCTACACGCTGTGCTTGATCTGCAATACCACCAACCCATTCAAGAATTTTGTATAAGAACATGATATCAACTGGATTCAGATCGCCTTCAATTGCCATTAGTTGTTGGCGTAGTTCGATCTGCATCGCATCCGTGTCATCTTCAATTACATCTAATTGATGAATCATTTCGGCAACGAGTGTTACTTCACGGCCTTTAAAGCCAGTCTCAAGTAATTCGTCTAATTCATTGATTACGTTTTGTGCTTGGTTCGCTGCATCTAGACAACGTTTAACGTAAGCGATGAAGTTTTCTTGCATAGGAGCAGGAATGACAAGTTGACGACCATATACACGGCCAGCAATGTCTTTCGCTAGGTTTGCGAGTTTGTCTTGTTGCGTTAATAGCTCCAACATATCGGTGCGATCAACTGGCATAAACAAACCACGAGGAAGTTTAAGGCGAATTTCACGTTTTAGTACGTCAGCTTCTTTCTCAAGGTGAGAAATTTGAGCTCGAATTTCTGATGCTTTTTCCCAGTCACCTTTTGAAGAAACTTCAAAGAAATTAACTAGGTGAGAACAACATTCGTTCACGCATACTACGTGACGCTGCAAAGGTTTAATTGGGGACTTTGCAAATAACCCCATAATTGTATTTACTGGCATGGTCATCCAACCTAATAAATAATAACCTTAAAACAACATACACCATATTCATGGTGAAATGTTAAGCGATGGCTACAAAGTCGCGCATGTTAACCTAATCAATCTCTCATTAAAACTGTTTTAGATCATCATAAGGGCGATATTTCTGACTTGCCGACTTTTCAAATTGGCAATATCCTGTCCCTATCTTCACAGAAAGGTATAACTATGGAAACCGAGATAGAACTGAAGTTTTTTGTTTCTCCTGAATTTTCAGAGACTTTACGCAATAAAATTGCTGAAACTAAAGTACTTCAGCACAGTTGTCGTGAGCTAGGTAACATCTACTTTGACACCGCTGACAACTGGCTACGTAAGCACGATACAGGCTTACGCATTCGACGCTTTGATGACGTATTTGTACAAACCGTAAAGACTGCTGGTCGTGTGGTTGCTGGCCTGCATCAAAGGCCTGAATACAATGCAGAACACGACAGCAACGAACCTAAGCTAGCCCTGCACCCAGAGGATATCTGGCCAACAGGTAAAGACATCGAAACGTTGCAAGCTGAGCTGACTCCTCTGTTCTCTACCAACTTCACGCGTGAGCAGTGGTTGATTGGTATGCCTGATGGTAGCCAAGTCGAGGTCGCATTCGATCAAGGCTTTGTTGAATCAGGCGACCTGCAAGAACCGATTTGCGAAGTCGAATTGGAACTTAAATCCGGTCAAACGGATGCGCTATTTACATTGTCTCGCCAATTCTGCGAACAAGGTGGCATGCGTTTGGGTAACCTAAGTAAAGCAGCTAAGGGTTACCGTCTTGCTCAAGGTTATCAAGGAGATGAAGTTACTCATTTGACCTTAGTTGATACTGACAAAAGTGATACCGTTGAATCGTGTTTTATTCAATCTTTAGAGCATGCTCTCGCTCATTGGCATTATCACGAGCAGATTTTCACAGAGCGTCAATCGATTGAAGCTTTGCATGAGATCAGTCACTCGCTGAGTTTTATTCGCCAAACTTTCACTATCTATGGCGGCATTGTCCCTAGACGAGCAAGTGCGATTTTACGTCAAGAGTTGAAGTGGCTTGAGCAAGAGCTCGACTGGCTGAAAAGCTATGATCACTTCGAAGACTTGCTGGAAGATAAAGGCCATGTACTACGTAAACTCGATGCGCGTAAGTTCTTAGTCGCTGAGCTTAAAGAGATGCAAGAGCAACTGCCAGATCGTGAAGATCTGCTTACCTTGCTGAGTTCTGCTCGATACACTGGGTTATTATTAGATCTGAGCCGTTGGATTCTGTCTCGTGGCTGGCAACCTTTCTTAGATGAAAAAGCACGTGAGCAAATGGCTCGTGGTATCGAATGGTTTTCCGTGCAGCAACTCGATCGCACATGGGCCGATTTGATGGAAGCTTTCCCGCCAGAGCGAGTGATGACTAGCCAAGCGTATATTGATCAGCAATACCGTTTGATGCGTAATATGTATTCTGGCGTTGGTTTCGCGAGTTTGTATGATGACGATGAACGAAACAGCTTCCGCTTGCCATGGGCCGATATGGTGCAAGGCATTGATGACTTACTGGCACTTAAAACGTTAGAGCCTTTGACTGAGAAATTGGAAGGCGATGAGAAGCTTCAGCTAGAGCGTTGGTTGGCTCGCCAAGAAGTGTCCATTCTGCATGCGATGGAACAGACACGCCAAATCAGTGTTGAGGTTGAGCCATACTGGCAAGACTAAACTCGATACCTGTATCAATAGAAGTATGAATTTGAAAATAGGGCTCCGGCCCTATTTTTTTGTTTGTTGCTCAAGTTTTTCGAGTCGCTCTAAGATTTTCTGTTGCTGCTCGATGATCTTCTCAAGGTGTTTCTCTTTGTTTTCCGCTCGTTGATTCTCATGATGAGTTGGGGAGGTGATCAAAGAAGTAATCAAGCCTGAAATCATACCAAACACACCGACACCACAGATGATCACCATTGAAGCCACTAACTGACCGGAAGTTGTCACTGGGTAATGGTCGCCATAACCCACAGTACTGATGGTCACAAACGCCCACCATAAAGCATCATTACCTGTAGTGATGTTGGCGTTCGGATCTTTGTGTTCCAATAGCAGGATCGTGCCAGCACCGATAGTCAGTAAGATCACCAAAAGCAGAATGATGGAAGCGAAAGTGGTCTCTTTCCTATTACGAAATAACTCTCTGAAAATACGTTTACTTGAACGCAGAACTAAGATGACTCGCAGAATTTGAAAAATACGGGCGAAACGAAGAGGCTCGATCATTGGGATACTTGCTAAGAAATCGATCCAGTGTACTTTTAGAAATTCTTTTTTGTTTTGTGATCTAAATAGATCAATTGTGAGCTGAAAAAGAAAAACACTACAGATTATAAAATCGAGGCCGATAAGGACTTGTTTCGATTCTTTATCGATCGGTACGAACAATAAGCCTGAGATCACAAATAACGCTAAGAAAGAGAGAATCAGTGACAATAAGCTCATCGGCTTGGTGGCGTCTTTGGTATTATTCAACATTCATACGAGGCTCAAAATAAATCGCGAACTTTGACTGACATAGCCACCTCGCGGATATAGAAGCCATCAATATATAAGAATTAATGGAGAACTGACAATGACTAAACTGTCATTCAAGCCGTGGGAAAGGATAATCTCTGACGTTCGTCTCGTTCCAAAAATGGTCATGTTGATGATATTCAGCACTATCTTGATCATTTCGAAGCAGCTATGGGACGCAAGTACGTTTTACGATTCATTGCTTGCTGTAACCAACAATGCGCAAGTCGCACAACAGCATTACGAGACTTACCTAGTTCAAGTGGCTTGGCAAACAGCCTTGATGATCATTGTGTTTGTGGTTCTTCTGTTAGCAGCGGCGCGCGTTATGCTGCGCCAGACTCAATACCTTAATGACGCCATTAAAACCATGGCAGATAAGAACTTATCAGTGCCGATTCAAATGGATTGTAAAGATGAATACGGCGATGTGGCACGCGAACTTGAAAAAACTCGCGTCCAACTGAACGACATGATCAAAACTCAGGTGGCCTCTTCTGATGAGCTGTTTGCTCTGACGGAAGTGATGACCATCAGCATGTCTGAAACCAAAGAGTCAGCTCAAGAAGAGTTCAACGAGATCGATCAACTGGCAACAGCAATGAGTGAGATGACGTCGACGGTGCAAACTGTCGCTGAGCATGCACAAAGCGCTTCGTCATTGACTGAACAGGCATCAGGCCAAGCTCTTACTGGTCAGAAGTTCGTTCAAGGATCAGTGTCTAAGATGAGTGAGCTATCTTCAGATATCGCAGCATCTGCAGCAGCGGTAAACCAAGTAGAAGAACGCGTTGACTCAATTGGCAGTGTGGTTGGTACTATCCAAGGCATTTCAGAACAGACAAACCTACTAGCATTGAACGCTGCAATTGAAGCGGCACGTGCCGGTGAAGCGGGTCGTGGTTTTGCGGTTGTTGCTGATGAGGTTCGTAACCTTGCACAGCGCACTCAGCAAGCGACGGTAGAGATTCAAGACATGATCAGTCATCTACAAAGCAGCGCTAACTCTGCGGTAGAACTGATGGAGAAGAGTGTTGTTGAAGCGGCTGAAGGTGTTGATCTGGTGACTAACGCGGGAAGTGAGCTTGACGGCATTGTAAGCCAAGTCAATCAAATCAATGATATGAACTTCCAGATCGCGACCGCTGCAGGCCAACAGAGCAGTGTTGCTGAAGAGATGAGCGTCAACCTGACCAATGTACGCGAGCTTGTTGAAGCTTCAGTTGTGGTGGTTGGTGAACTGCTCGAGACCTCTCAGCTTATGGAAAGTAACGCGCAAGAACTCGACGGTAAGATTAAGCAATTTAAGGTTTAGTCCTCAGCACCCAATCTTCATCCGTCAAAGGCTAATTCCCAGAGACTGTTTCTCGGTTGTAAGCTCAACCAGATAAGTTAATCGATAAAACGCCCACATTGCTAATGTGGGCGTTTTTTATTGGCGTAACTTTGGTATAACTTATCTTTAGTTATGAAAACTCGTTATTGAAGAACTGAATCGATAAACCGATTGTTCGGCGCGCAGCTTATACAAGGAAGAAACATGCCATTGCCTTCTCAACTCATCACTCACTCCCAGTCTGCTTTTGAGCAATTATTAGAGCATCAAAGTGAAGCCATCAATACTTGGTCTGAGCCACTGACTGAAGATCTTAAACGTGTACTCGGTTTAAGCTGTTTTATTGGTGATTGCCTGCAGCGTGATACGGTTTTATGTGGTGACTTACCTAATATGTTGGCATGCGAAGAACGCGCTGAAGGATACCGAGAACGCTTGGCTGAATTACTTTCTAGTTGCACCGATGAAATGAGCGGTCAGCGCGTGCTGCGTCAATTCCGAAATCGAGAAATGACCTACATTGCTTGGCGTGATTTTATGGGTTCGTGGGAGCTAGAGCAGAGCCTAAATCATCTATCGATGTTGGCTGAGGCGATGATCTTCGAAACCTACCAATGGCAGTACGATATTTGTTGTAAAGAGTGTGGCACACCTTGTAATGAACAAGGCGAAGCACAGCCGATGTTGATCATTGGTATGGGCAAGCTAGGGGGCGGTGAGCTTAACTTCTCTTCCGATATCGATCTGATCTTCACCTACCCAGAGAATGGTGAAACCCAAGGTGCAAGACGCAGCATTGCCAATGCGCAGTTCTTTACACGTCTCGGGCAACGTATTATTAAGGCGCTTGATCAGCAAACCTTCGATGGATTCTGTTATCGAGTAGACATGCGCCTGCGTCCATTCGGTGAGAGTGGTCCACTGGTCATGAGTTACGCTGCGCTAGAAGATTACTATCAAGAACAAGGTCGCGATTGGGAACGCTACGCTATGGTCAAAGCGCGTGTGATGGGCAGTGAGATGTACCCTGAGTATCAAGAGCTTCGCCAAATGCTACGCCCGTTTGTGTTCCGCCGTTATATTGATTTTAGTGCGATTCAATCTCTGCGCCGAATGAAGTCTATGATCAGCAGCGAAGTGCGTCGTCGTGGTCTCTCGAACAACATCAAGCTTGGCTCTGGTGGTATTCGTGAAGTTGAGTTTATCGCACAAGTCTTCCAATTGATTCGTGGTGGACGCGAGCCTAGCTTACGCGGTCGAGGGTTACTCGAAACCTTAAGTGCGATTGAATCCCTTCATCTGCTAGAGTCTGAAGAGGTGGGGCACCTACGTGAAGCTTATCTGTTTTTGCGTCGCCTTGAGAACCTGTTACAAGCCATGGCTGATAAGCAAACTCAAACCTTACCTGACGGTGAATTCGAACAACTGCAGCTTGCGGTTGCCATGCAATTTTCCGATTGGGATAGCTTGATTGTGGCAACTCGCGCCCATATGGCGAATGTACATACCGTGTTCGAAGACCTAATTGGCGTTGATGAAGATGACGCTAATCCGATCGCGAGCCACTTTAGCGAGTTGTGGGATATGGCCCATAAACCCGATGTAATTGAGCACGTGTTGGAACACGACATTGCGGTCGCGAGCCCGCCTGATGCGGCGAAAACGATCATTCAGTTTAAAGCCGATTTGGCTAAAAAGACTCTTGGCCCTCGTGGGCGGGAAGTCCTCAATCGACTGATGCCGAAAGTGTTTCAAGCGCTGTACACCGCTAAGGATGCCGAGTTTGGTTTGTCGCGAGTACTGCATCTGCTGCATAAAATCGTTACGCGTACCACTTACCTTGAACTACTAGATGAACACCCTGCCGCGTTGACTCAGCTAGTTCGCCTGTGTACGGCAAGCCCGATGATTTCGGAGCAGTTGGGTCGTTATCCAATTCTGTTAGATGAACTTATCGACCCTCAGCAACTCTACAATCCCGTGCCTTTAGAGTCTTACAAGACCGAGTTGCGTGATTATCTAGCCCGTATCCCTGAAGATGATATGGAGCAACAGATGGAAGGTCTGCGTCAGTTTAAGCAGACCTGTATATTGAGAATTGCAGCCGCGGATATTGCGGGTGCTCTACCTGTCATGAAGGTCAGTGATCACCTGACCTACTTAGCAGAAGCCATTGTGGAGGCGGGGGTCAATCAAGCTTGGTTACAAGTATCCGCCAAGTTTGGTGAACCGACCCATGTTAAAGATCGCGAAGGTCGCGGTTTTGCTGTCGTTGGTTATGGCAAAGTCGGTGGTTGGGAGCTTGGTTATAACTCCGATCTTGATATCGTGTTCATGCACGACTGCCCGGTACACATCTATACTGATGGAAAGAAAGAGATCGATGGACGCCAATTCTACTTAAGATTAGCGCAGCGTATTATTCATATTTTCTCGACCAGAACTGCTTCTGGCATTTTGTACGAAGTCGATACTCGCCTACGCCCTTCTGGTGCATCTGGTCTATTGGTGAGTCCAACCGATGCCTTTGACGAGTATCAGCACAATGACGCGTGGACATGGGAGCACCAGGCCCTCACTCGTGCTCGTATGATTTACGGTGATGACTTATTGGTATCTGCGTTTAACAAAACTAGGCATGAGGTTTTGTGCTTGCCACGAGATGAGGCAACACTCAAAAAGTCAGTTGTGGATATGCGTGAAAAAATGCGTGGCCATTTAGGCGGTAAAAAAGCCGATCGATTCATGCTTAAACAAGATGCGGGCGGTATTACTGATATTGAGTTCTTGGCGCAATACTTAGTGCTGAGATACAGCAACGAGAAACCTAAGCTTACTCGTTGGTGTGACAATGTGAGAATCTTTGAAAGCTTGTTGTCGCAAGGGATAATGGACGAGCAACAAGGTATGGCATTGACCAATGCGTACACCACATTAAGGGATGAAATCCACCACCGTAATCTACTTAACCTTGATGCGGATGTGGCGATTGAAAAGTTCGAAATGGAAAGAGAACATGTTGTTCAGGCATGGAAGCAGTGGATGGAAGCATAATTCAGTCATAGCGTAGCGAGTGCTATGTTTATCTTGATAGGCTTTTACTCATTTATCTGTAGTTTAGCCACTGTAATCAGTGTGCTAGACTCTAGCCAGATTCGATTTTTGGAGCTCAACAATGAAACCAATTCTACCTGACTACAGCCAATCAGGTGTTCTTATTGTCGGTGACGTAATGCTTGACCGTTACTGGTATGGCCCAACTGGCCGTATTTCACCAGAAGCACCAGTCCCCGTTGTGAAAGTAGAAAATAACGAAGAGCGTCCTGGTGGTGCTGCCAACGTAGCAATGAACATTGCCTCTCTTGGTGGGCATGCTCATGTTGTTGGTTTGACTGGTAAAGATGAGCCTGCTGAGGTGTTGAAAAGCACTTTAGGTGCTCTGAAGGTTAAGTGTGATTTCGTTGAGTTAGAAGACTATCCAACCATCACCAAACTACGAGTGATGAGCCGTGGTCAGCAGTTGATTCGCTTGGATTTTGAAGACAAATTCGAAAACACCAACCCAGAGCTTATTCTGTCTCGCATGGAGCAAGCCCTACCAAATGTACGTTCGGTTATCTTGTCAGATTACGCGAAAGGTGCATTAGAGCATGTACAGAGCTTCATTCAAAAAGCACGCGCAGCCAATGTTCCTGTATTCATCGATCCCAAAGGCGCGGATTTAGAGCGCTACCGTGGTGCGACATTACTTACACCAAACATGGCAGAGTTTGAGCTGGTTGCAGGTAAAGTGAAATCAGAAGAAGATCTTATCGAGAAGGGTATTGCCTTGATCGAGAAGTATGACTTTGAAGCTCTATTGGTGACTCGCAGTGAAAATGGTATGACTTTATTACGTAAAGGTCAGGCACCATTCCACTTGCCAACCCAAGCGAAAGAAGTGTACGACGTAACTGGTGCTGGTGATACGGTTATCTCAGTACTGGCTGCGTCTGTTGCAGCTGGTAAGCCATTGGATGAGGCGTGTGCATTAGCGAACGCTGCAGCTGGTGTCGTTGTTGGTAAGCTAGGTACGTCAACGTTATCCACGATAGAGCTAGCTGAAGCGATTCACGGCAGTCAAGACACAGACTACGGTGTGATCTCAGAAGCGGCACTGGTTGAAGCGGTGAAGCGTGCTCGTGCGAAAGGCGAGAAGGTAGTTATGACCAATGGCTGCTTTGATATTCTACATGCTGGTCATGTTTCTTACATGAATCACGCGGCTGAGCTGGGCGATCGTTTGATCGTTGCGGTAAATACCGATGAATCAGTGAAACGCTTGAAAGGCCCTGGTCGCCCTGTGAACCCAACTGATCGTCGTATGGCGGTATTGGCTGGCTTAGGTGCAGTTGATTGGGTTGTGCCATTCTCTGAAGATACCCCTCAACGTTTAATCTCTGAGGTACTGCCAAGCATTCTTGTGAAAGGTGGTGATTACAAGCCTGAAGAGATTGCTGGTGGTGCGGAAGTGATTGCTGCTGGTGGTGAAGTGAAAGTACTTAACTTTGAAGATGGTTGCTCTACCACTGAAATCATTAAAGCGATTAAAGGTGGTCGAGGCTAGTTTTTAGTTTTTGGCGTTAAGCTTTTAGTTAGGCAGTAAATCTCGCTTTAATCGATAATAAAAATGCCGCTCAATGAGCGGCATTTTTGTAACGGTAACTTGAGTAATTAAGAGTTACTTACTTGCTACTTTTAGACCTGCGTTTACATCAACAATGTCTTGTTCGCTTAGCGTACCAACTGCTTGACGAAGCTGAAGTACACTTAGGATGTAGTTGTAACGAGCATCTGAAAGGTTTTTGTTCGCATCATATAGACGACGAGTCGAATCTAGTACGTCAACGATAGTACGAGTACCTACATCAAAACCAGCTTCTGTTGCTTCTAGAGCAGACTGAGCAGAAACTACAGACTGTTCGTAAGCGCGTAGAGCACCGATCGAAGCGCTGATGTTGTTGTTGAATGCACGTACGTCTTTTACAACGCTACGGTAAGTTGCTTCTAGATCTTCACTTGCTGCAACGTAGTTGTATTCAGCCTGTTTAGTCAATGAAGTTGTGTTACCACCCGTGTATAGAGGTACAACTAAGTTCAAACCAATGTTTAGGTTGTCTTGGTCGTAATCTTGGGTGCTGTTTGATTGATCTGAAACAGCGTAGCTACCATCTAGGGTTAAGCTTGGTAGGTGACCAGAGCTTGCTAGAGAGATGTTGTCTTTTGCTACGTCTTGAGAGATACGTGCAGCCAATAAGCTAAGGTTCTTTTGTTCTGCTTGTTCAACAAGTGCAACTGCAGACTCAGAAGATTTGCTTGCTGAGAAACGATCAGTATCTAGGATGCTTAGGTTAGAGTGTTCCTGACCTGTAATCTCACGAAGACCTTCGTAGCTATTCGTTAGGTCGTTCTCTGCAAGAACTTCATCAGCCAAAACACCATCGTACTGAGCTTGCGCATCATGTACATCGGTGATTGCTGAAAGACCTACTTCAAAACGTTGCTTAGTTTGTTCTAGTTGACGAGCAACCGCTGCTTTCTCTGCACGAACAAATTCTAGGTTATCTTGAGCGCGAAGCACTTCGAAGTATGCTGTCGCAACACGAAGGATCAAGGCTTGTTGTTCTGCCGCGTAAGCTGAATCAGATTGACGAGCGGTTTTCTCTGCCGTATCTAGTGTGATCCATGAAGAACGCTGGTAAAGCTCTTGGCTGAAGCCGATAGCAGCTCCCCAAGTGTTGTTATCAATGCTTGAATTACCAACACCTGATGTATCTCGATCACCACGATTAATGTCGTAGTTCGCAGTCAAATTGATTTGCGGTAACAAAGAGCTACGGCTTGACGTTACTGCTTCAAAAGCGGCATCGCGCTGCGCTGCTGAACGAAGAAGTTGTGGATCGTTCTGTTTTGCTTGGTCGTAAACTTCAGCTAGCGTATCAGCAAAAGCTGACGAACTCAGGCTGCCAATTGCTGCACTGATAAATAGTGGAAGCAGTTTTTTCATTTTCCTATTCCTGCCTTTTATGGAATTTTCTTTAGAAGAGTTTAACCCAGTTTGGTGGTAATTTACTCGAAACTTTGCACTTTTTTACAGTTAACAGTCCACTTGTGCAATATTTATTTTTTAAAGCTTAACTTTAATTATAAATTTTATATAAAAAGTTGAACCTTATCCTTGGTAGTTAACTCGGACAATGAGTAAACTATAAAGATCACTTAGTGAGGTACCAAATGCAACAGTATGACAATCAACGACATGAGTTTACTCCGCAAGATGTGGAAATAGTCTCAAAAGAGACGCTGTTTCGTGGTTTTTTCAAAATGGTCAAGTACACATTTAAACATAGACTATTTGAGGGAGGCTGGAGCCAACCAATAGAGCGTGAGATGTTTGAGCGTGGACATGCTGCCGCTTTGCTACCTTATGATCCTGTGCGTGATGAAGTGGTGATCGTCGAACAGATCCGTGTCGGAGCCCTAGAGCATGAGAACCCATGGCAATACGAAATTGTTGCTGGGATCATTGATACGGACGAATCGCCACAAGACGTCGCTCGTCGTGAAGCAATGGAAGAAGCCGGAGTCGAAGTCGGATCTGTATTGCCTATTACTTCGTATTATCCTTCATCTGGTGGTTGCTCTGAAAAGCTCGACGTCTTTGTTGGCTGTGTTGATGCAACGACAGCCAAAGGGGTACACGGATTGGACTACGAAGGTGAAGACATTCGTGTACAAGTGATGAGTCGCGAAGCTGCTTATCAGTTGGTAAAAGATAGTGTATTTGAAAATGGAGCCACGATCATTGCGCTACAGTGGCTACAATTGAACTACCAAGAATTACAGTCAGAGTGGATAGATTAACGTCATGCCAAATATCGCGGTCAAAAAACCGTATCATGTTGATCTTGCTGAATTGATGCGAGTTTACGAGACTAACTATGCCAAACTGAACGCTTTGTTACCGGTTGGGCATGAGGTTGGTGACGTTCGCTGTTACCAAGCCGTTAATATGGTGTATCAATTGACAGTGAATGAGGTCACAAAATACACCACATTAATAGATATATGTCAGAGTGATGCGATGCCAGTGTTTCCTTTGCCAAAAATGTCTGTCAGGCTATATCACGACGCTCGAGTTGCAGAAGTGTGCGCTAGCGGGGATTTTTCGCGAGTCAAAGCGAAATATGACTACCCCAACACTAAGCTTCTGCAAAAGGACGAGAAATTTCAATTGAATAAATTTCTTGGGGAATGGTTAACGTTTTGTTTAAAAACGGGTATCAGCCGAACCCCAATTGCCTTTTAATTGAGCCTATTTATCAACACTTTTAAAGTCTAAACAGTAACGTATCTGGATTTGTTATTTTGGAATTATCACACACTTCAAAATTTGATGAGAGCACTATTAAGCTTGTGCAGCTAACGGACACGCATTTATTTGCGCCGAGCAATGGCAGCTTATTAAGCATCAACACTCAAGATAGCTTTCGTGCTGTAGTCGATGGCATTGTTAGTCAGGGCTTTGACTATCAAGCGATTTTAGCAACCGGTGATATATCTCAAGATCACAGTGCTGAGTCGTACCAGAAATTTGAGTCAGGGATTCAGCCTTTGGAAAAGCCATGCTATTGGCTGCCAGGGAACCATGACTTTAAGCCTAATATGGGCAGTGTTTTACCATCACCACAAATACAGTGTGTTGAGCATGTCTTGCTAGGCGATAACTGGCAGATGGTGATGCTAGACTCGCAGGTGGTTGGTGTGCCTCATGGTCGCCTCAGCGATCAACAGCTTGACCTATTAGAACAGAAGCTGACGGAGTTCCCTGAACGTAATACCTTGGTTCTATTGCACCACCATCCATTGTTGGTTGGCAGCGCATGGTTAGATCAACATAACCTAAAAGACGCCGATCAATTTTGGGATGTGGTTCAACAGCACACCAATGTTAAAGCCGTACTGTGTGGTCACGTTCATCAAGACATGAACCGAGATCATCATGGTGTACAAGTCATGGCAACACCGTCGACTTGTGTGCAATTCAAACCTAACTCAGATGACTTCGCGGTTGATACTTTGTCTCCGGGCTGGAGAGAGATTGAATTACATCAAGACGGTACCGTTAGCACGCAAGTTCGTCGTCTGCCTCATGGGCAGTTCTTGCCTGATTTTAAGGCTGCTGGTTACTAATGAAGGCGGTTATTGATGCCAGGCTCTAATCAACAAGCTAATAAGCCATCGCTGCTTCTCTATATTCACGGATTTAACAGCTCATCACGTTCTCATAAAGCGAATGTGATGGCAGATTACTGTGCGGAGCATCGCGCTGATATTAAAGTCGTAACCCCTCAACTGCCGAGTTTCCCTCAACAAGCGGCACTTCATTTACAGCAGCTGGTGGAGCAATACAAAGAGCAATATCAAATAGCGTTGGTCGGTAGCTCGCTGGGTGGCTATCTTTCAACATGGCTGAATAGCCACTATGGTTTTAAAGCGGTGGTTGTAAACCCAGCAGTGAAGCCGTATGAGCTTCTTGCTGACTATTTAGGTGAACAAGTAAACCCATACACAGATGAACGATATGTACTGGAAACAAAACATATTGATGAACTGAAGGCGTTAGAGGTTTCGGCTATCGCTAAGCCGAGCGACTTCTGGTTACTTCAGCAAACGGAAGACGAAGTTCTGGATTACCGACAAGCGGTAGAGAAGTACCAAGGTGCAACACAGACAGTAGAAGAGGGCGGGGATCATAGCTTTGTTGATTTTGAACGCTACCCACAACAAATCATCACCTTTCTAAATCTTTAATCTGTTCCACCAACCAAGTGATTTTCTCTTGTTTGCCTGTTATTTCATCTATCAATGGTGAAATATCATAGTTTGATGTCTTAGTTTTTGAACTAGCTTGACATCATTACTCAGCTTCCAGACTATATTCCCCAATACTTCGCTCGTTCGCTCTACTATGACGGTTCATAGTAATGATTCTGCTTTAGTGAAACTGGAGCCAGCGAACTGACGCAAACTTTTTGAGTAAACTCCGTATTATGACTGAACAATATAATGCAAAAGACCTCGAGGTACTTGAAGGTCTCGACCCTGTGCGACACCGCCCGGGAATGTATACCGAGACAGAAAGACCTAACCACCTTGCCCAAGAAGTCATTGATAACTCGGTCGATGAAGCACTAGCGGGACACGCTAAGAAGATCAAAGTGGTACTTCATGCAGACCAATCGTTAGAAGTTACCGATGACGGCCGTGGTATGCCTGTCGATATCCACCCTGAAAAAGGGATCTCAGGTGTTGAGCTGATTTTAACTAAGCTCCACTCTGGCGGTAAATTCTCGAATAACAACTATAAGTTCTCTGGTGGTCTGCACGGTGTAGGTATCTCGGTTGTAAACGCGCTGTCAAAACGTGTTGAAGTGACCGTACGCCGAGAAGGTCAGGTTCACGAGATCGCACTTGAAGGCGGTCATGCAGTAACAGAGCTTACTGTGACGGGCACTTGTGGTCATCGTAACAGTGGTACATCAGTACATTTCTGGCCTGATCCTAAGTACTTCGATAGCCCTAAATTCTCGACACTTCGTCTGATTAACAACCTACGTGCAAAAGCAGTGCTTTGCCCAGGTTTAGAAATTACCTTTATCGACAAAGTCGGTGGTGAAGAGCATAAATGGTTCTATGAAGATGGTCTAAAAGACTACCTTGCCGAAGGCGTGAAAGGTTACACCTTGCTGCCTGAAGAACCGTATGTTGGCGAATTCGTTGCTGAAACAGAAATGGCAAACTGGGCGATCATCTGGCAGCCAGAAGGCGGCGACATGATCACCGAAAGTTACGTGAACTTAGTACCGACTAAACAAGGTGGTACACACGTAAACGGTCTTCGCCAAGGTCTTCTTGATGCAATGCGTGAGTTCTGTGAATTCCGTAATTTGCTGCCGCGTGGCGTTAAGCTAACGGGCGACGATATCTTCGATCGCTGTTCGTACGTACTGTCGGTGAAGATGCAAGATCCGCAGTTTGCTGGTCAAACAAAAGAGCGCTTGTCTTCACGTCAAACTGCTGCGTTTGTGTCTGGTGTGGTAAAAGATGCGTTTAGCCTGTGGTTGAACGAAAAGCCACAACTGGCAGAACAGCTAGCAGAAGCTTGTATTGCGAATGCCCACCGCCGTATGCGCGCAAGCAAAAAGGTTGTGCGTAAGAAAATCGCTTCAGGCCCAGCACTGCCGGGTAAGCTAACTGACTGTTCAGTTCAAGACTTAAGCCGTACCGAAATCTTCTTCGTGGAAGGGGACTCGGCGGGTGGTTCTGCTAAACAAGCACGTGATCGTGAGTTCCAAGCAGTTATGCCACTTCGCGGTAAGATCCTAAATACATGGGAAGTGTCAGCCGACCAAGTATTGGCTTCGCAAGAAGTGCACGACATCTCGGTGGCTCTAGGCATCGACCCGGACAACGATGATTTATCCGGCCTGCGTTACGGTAAGATCTGTATCCTTGCCGATGCGGACTCGGATGGTCTTCATATCGCGACACTGCTGTGTGCTTTGTTTACTCGCCATTTCCATGCATTAGTTGAAGCGGGTCATATCTATGTGGCAATGCCTCCTCTGTATCGTATCGATTGCGGTAAAGAAGTGTTCTACGCACTTGATGACGCAGAGAAAGACGGTGTGCTTGAGCGACTATCGCAGAAGAAAGCCAAGATCAACGTGCAACGATTCAAAGGTCTGGGTGAAATGAACCCACTTCAGTTGCGTGAAACCACCATGGATCCAAACACTCGTCGCCTTGTGCAGTTAACGATTGATGACAGCGAAGCAACCAACGAGATGATGGACATGCTGCTTGGTAAGAAACGTGCAGATGATCGCCGTACATGGCTACAGACTAACGGTGATATGGCCGAGGTATAATGGATGTCTAACGAAATTACATATGATGGCGTTGAACAGCTGCCAATGCGCAAGTTCACCGAAGATGCCTACTTAAATTACTCAATGTACGTGATCATGGATCGTGCATTGCCGTATATCGGTGATGGCTTGAAGCCAGTACAGCGTCGTATTATCTACGCGATGTCTGAGCTAGGCTTATCGGCTGCATCGAAATACAAAAAATCAGCACGTACCGTTGGTGACGTATTAGGTAAGTATCACCCACATGGTGACTCTGCTTGTTACGAAGCGATGGTATTGATGGCGCAGCCTTTCTCTTACCGCTACCCATTGGTAGATGGTCAAGGTAACTGGGGTGCTCCTGATGATCCGAAATCGTTCGCTGCGATGCGTTATACCGAAGCCAAATTATCTAAGTTTGCTGAGGTTCTTCTAGGTGAACTAGGTCAAGGCACTGTTGACTGGCAACCAAACTTTGATGGCACGATGAAAGAGCCTCAAATGTTGCCTGCTCGCCTACCTCACATCCTACTTAACGGTATTACAGGTATCGCGGTAGGTATGGCGACCGATATTCCACCACACAACGTGCGTGAAGTCGCTAATGCAGCCATTCACCTAATTGATACGCCTAAGTCTGAGCTTTCAGACGTGATGGGTTTCATTCAAGGTCCAGATTACCCGACTGAAGCTGAGATTATCTCCCCGAAATCGGACATCGAAAAGATCTACCGTACTGGACGTGGCAGCATCAAGATGCGCGCGGTTTGGCACAAGGAAGGCTCTGATATTGTTATCACGGCTTTACCTCATCAAGTGTCAGGTGCGAAGTTACTTGAGCAAATCGCTAACCAGATGCGCGCTAAGAAGCTGCCAATGGTTGACGACTTGCGAGATGAATCGGATCACGAGAACCCAACGCGTATCGTTGTCGTTCCTCGTTCGAATCGTATCGACTGTGACCAATTGATGAGTCACCTGTTCGCGTCGACGGATCTAGAGAAAAACTTCCGCGTTAACTTGAACATGATTGGTTTAGATAATCGTCCTCAAGTTAAAGGCTTAGTTCAAATCCTGAAAGAGTGGATCGAGTTCCGTCGCACAACGGTTCGCCGTCGTTTGCAGTACCGTTTAGATAAAGTACTGGCACGCTTGCACATCTTAGAAGGTTTGCTTGCTGCTTATCTTAATATCGATGAAGTGATTGAGATCATTCGTACAGAAGACGAACCATGTCCTGTCCTAATGAGCCGTTTCAACATTTCTGAAATTCAAGCCAATGCGATTCTTGATATTAAACTTCGTAACTTAGCTAAGTTAGAAGAGTTTAAAATCCGAGCGGAACAAGAAGAGCTTGAAGCTGAACGTGAGAAGCTTGAAAAGCTACTCGGTTCAGAGCGTCGCTTGAATACGCTGATCAAGAAAGAAATCCAAGCAGATGCGGATAAATACGGCGATGATCGTCGTTCACCTCTGATTGAGCGCGCTGAAGCGAAAGCGCTAACAGAGCGCGACTTAGTACCAAGCGAACCAATCACGGTTGTGTTGTCTGAGAAAGGTTGGATTCGTCATGCCAAGGGGCATGAAGTTGACGCTGAAGGTTTGAACTACAAATCGGGTGATAAATTCTTAGCGAGTGCTAAGGGTAAGAGTAACCAACAAGCGGTGTTCCTCGGCAGTGATGGTCGAAGCTACTCCCTTGAGTCACATTCATTACCGTCGGCGCGAAGCCAAGGTGAGCCAATTACAGGCCGCTTGAACGTCAGCCCAGGTACTTCTATTCGCCAAGTGGTGATGGGAGAGAATGAACAATTATGGTTAGTCGGTTCTGATGCAGGTTATGGTTTTGTTTGTAAGGGTAGCGATCTGCTGTCCAAGAACAAGAGCGGTAAAGCCTTGGTTAACTTGCCACAAGCTTCTGAAGTGATGATGCCAAGCCCTATTGCTGACTTGGACAGTAATCAGATTCTGGCGATTACTAACCAAGGTCGTATGTTGTTGTTCCCGATTAAAGATCTCCCTCAGCTGAGCAAAGGTAAAGGCAACAAGATCATCAACATCCCTTCTGCGAAAGCAAAAGAGCGTGAAGAGTTTGTCTCACATCTTATGGCTATCCCAGAGAATGCGACGCTGACTATCTACGCCGGTAAACGTAAGCTTGGTTTGAAACCTGCGGATCTTGAAAACTTCCGTGGTGAACGTGGTCGTCGTGGTGGTCTACTGCCTAGAGGACTACAGCGAGTGACTCGCATCGATATCGAAGAGCAAAGTGAATCGTAGAGATACTTGAAACAATCTTTAGATAAAAGAAAACCCAGCCTATGAGCTGGGTTTTTTGTACTTGTGTATTAGCAGCTTGAATCATTGCTTACAGAGTTTGCTCTACAGGCGAGTATCTTCGGCGATGGTCACCTTTAAGGTTTTGCTTTCACCTTGGCGCAATATACCCACATCGATAACTGTACCAGGTCGCAGGTCGGTAACGATGTCCATTACACTCTGGCGACCATTTACTTGGTTATCGTTGATACTGACAATAATGTCTTGAGCTTCAAAACCCGCATCGGCAGCCGGACCATTAGGGTCTATCCCCAACACAACGATCCCGCCGATATTCTTAGTACCCAACATGCGTGAGGTGACTGAGTTGATGTCTTGTCCATCGATACCAATATAGCCACGAATCACACGACCATCGGCGATGATCTTTTCCATGATTTTATTAGCAAGCGGATAGGGGATAGCGAATGAGATCCCATAGGTTTCCATGTCGGTAGCTTGCTGGAAAGAGGCGGTATTGATACCGACTAGCTCACCTTGTGAGTTCACCAGTGCGCCACCTGAGTTACCTTCATTGATTGCCGCATCGGTCTGGATAAAGGCTTGATGGCCATCGGCACTGATCGAAGAACGGCCGGTTGCAGAGATGATACCAAAGGTTGTTGTTTGACCTAGGTTGTATGGGTTACCGATAGCCAGTACAACATCACCGACATTGGCTTTGTAATTAGGATTGAGTGGGATCACCGGTAGATTATCACCGCTGACTCTAAGTATCGCGATATCGGTGCGTTTGTCTGAACCGACAAGTTGCGCAGCTGCTACTCGGCCATCTTGAAGTGCCACAACTATTTGGTCTGCTTGAGCCACCACATGGAAGTTGGTAATGATGTAGCCTTTCTCGCTAACAATCACCCCAGAGCCCAAACCTTGTGTGAGCAGTTTGTTTCGATCGCTTTCAGCGTATTTACGGCTATAAATGTTAACCACTGCGGGCGCCGCGCGGCGAACTGCTTGGTTAAATGAAATCTGAAGAGAGCCAATATTATCGACTTTAGGGCTAGTGACGTCAGCGACAATCGCTGGTCTTAAGCTCGGGAAGGCGAGAAGAATAAGCGCCGCTGAAACGAGTCCAAGGGAAATAGAACGAAATAGAAAGGACAGCATGTTTCCCTCTTCAACAAGTAAGGTGTGAAGCCTCCATCAATGGATGACTGATTTGATTACAAGTGAAGCATAGCATTTTGATTGATCTAAAGAAAAGGGAGACTGAGTAAGTTTAAAGCAAACTTACTGAGCCTCCCTGTAATTGCGCTGACGTAAGACTATCGAATCACAAGATAGATAGTTCGATCGCCTCGCTGGATATTAAGCGCCAGTACACCAGGTTGTTTTTCAAGAATCTCTCTAAACTCAGCAAGGTTCTTAACGGGCTGGCGGTTTACTCCGATGATGATGTCATCTTTCAGGAGTTGATAGGCTTCGGCTGGTGAACCTTGAGCAACATTCGATACCTTGACGCCCGTTGCAGAGTCACTCTCTGTTGTGTTGGTTAACTCAGCACCAGCTAGTCCTTCATGGAGCTTCTCAGCTTGTGTTTTATTATTGGTGGATTCACCAAGCGTCACATCAAAGGTTTTGCTCTTACCGTCACGAACCACACCCAGTTCAATCTGCTTACCAGCGCCGAGTGTTGCGACCTTAGCTCTTAACTCGCTGAAGGTATCAATGCGTTTGCCATTAATAGAGACAATAATATCGCCCGCTTTCAGTCCTGCTTTATCGGCTGCGCTGTCAGGGACGATTTGGCTAACAAAGGCGCCCTTGCTTGATTCATAACCGAGTGCTTCTGCCAATTCAGAGGTCACTTCTCCGCCTTGAACGCCAAGCATGCCGCGTTTTACTTCACCGAAGTCGAGAATTTGTTCTGTCAGGTTTGTCATCATATTAGAAGGGATTGCAAAGCCGATACCGACATTACCTCCGTTAGGGCCAAGAATGGCGGTGTTGATACCAATTAGCTCACCGTTAAGGTTCACTAGCGCACCACCAGAGTTGCCGCTGTTGATTGCTGCATCGGTTTGAATGAAGTTTTCAAAGTTTTCTAGATTCAGGCCGCTACGGCCGAGTGCAGAAACAATACCGGATGTCACGGTTTGCCCAAGTCCGAATGGGTTACCGATCGCGACACTAAAATCACCAACTCTTAGTTTGTCTGAGTCTGCGACTTTTATCTGGGTCAGGTTTTTGGCTTCTTCTAATTTTAGCAGTGCGATATCAGACATCTGGTCGCCACCGATTAGCTCAGCATCGTACTCTCGACCATCATGCAGTTTTACTTTGATATCGTCCGCACCATTAATGACATGGTAATTGGTCACGATATGACCTTTCTCGGCGTCAATGATGACACCAGAGCCTAATCCGCGGAAGGGACGCTCTCGTGTTTGTTCTGGACCAAAAAAGAATTGAAATTGTTCAGGGATTTGCTGACGTTGTACCTGTTTGCCTTCTACGGCAATACTAACCACAGCGGGGGTCACTTGTTCAAGCATAGGAGCAAGGCTCGGTAATTGTTCATTACCCACACTTAATGGCAGTGCGGCTGTTGCTTTAATGGGGGTGATGATTGAACTTAAGCTTAAAGTTAGCACTGATAAAGCAAGCAAAGGTTTTTTCATCATAAACTCCTCTCTAGTTAAGGTCTTAACCCTCTTATACGTTTAATAAGTATGATAAGTTTCAAATGACCTGAGTGAAAGTTATGACTCAAAAACCTTTGTAAAGTTCACAGAAGTGTTAAATGTTTACGATGCTTTTGCTGTAACAACATCGGGAGCATTCATGATTTCTTTCTTCTGCTCTGTAAATAAACCGGTTGCGCCATTAGCGTAATCTTTCGGTTGTTCCTCAAGTGTCGCCTCTTTTACTGAAGGCTTCTCTTGTGGCTTGTCCGAATGGGCAGCGGCTGTTTTCACAAACGGGTTATCTTGCTCTGGCAGGTTAGGAATCAGCTCTGAGCTTGTTTTTTCCATGTGTTGGTACAGTTTTGTGTAGTCTTTACCTAATGTGTCCAACATTTCTGCTGATTTCGCAAAGTGATCAGCCAGCTCTTGTCGCTGCTGCTCAAGGGCAAACTTTGCGCTATCCAATTCTTTCTGTACGTTCTTTTGTTTTTTGTATTCAGGTGTCATGAGACGAGAAATAGCGACCCCTAAAATAACTCCGACTAGTAAACCGGCAACGGCATACATCCAAGGCATAACAGCTCCTTATTATTGTTTTTTAACATGTTTGTTACTGCTTAGTTACACGTGATACGGCTCCATGGTACTATGAGAAAGCCGCAGTATAAAGAGAAATGCGTGTGCGCTAGTTAGCAGTTTGATGCTGCACTATTCACCACATCACGTTATTCCTCGTACTGTTTGGGCTCATTTTTAGTTGTTGTCTGATATTGCTTTCATTGTGGAAATGTCGTCATGAATCCCATTAAAAAATACGAACAAGATATAAAAGAACATGGATTTCAAAGAGATCCAGCACAAGAGCAAGCCGTAAAATCTTTAGATGAACTCTTTCATCAATTTCAAGATTACATGAATACGCCCATTCCTCAACTGACTCGCTTCCAGAAATTACTAGGCAAAAAGCCAGAACTGCCACAACCACCGAAAGGTCTCTATTTTTGGGGTGGCGTAGGGCGAGGAAAAACGTACCTAATGGATACGTTCTATGATGCCTTACCGACCACTAAAAAAATGCGTGTTCACTTTCACCGCTTTATGTATCGAGTTCATGATGAGCTAAAGGCGCTAGGTAATGTGAGTGATCCATTGCCTTTAGTCGCAGACAAGTTGAAGGAAGAAGCGGACATTATCTGTTTCGACGAATTCTTTGTTTCAGACATCACCGATGCGATGATCCTAGGAACCTTGTTCCAAGAGTTATTCGCTCGAAACGCTATCTTGGTTGCGACCTCTAATATTCCACCTGCGGATCTGTATCGCAACGGGTTACAGCGAGCGCGTTTCTTACCTGCCATCAAGCTCATTCAAGACAACTGTCATATCCTTAATGTCGATAGTGGTATTGACTATCGTCTACGTACCTTAGAACAGGCTGAGATTTACCATTACCCGCTAGATAGCCAAGCGAATATTAATCTCGAAAAGTATTACGCTCAGCTCGTTGGTGAAGATAAAGAGAAGCTTAAGCAGATAGAGGTTAACCACCGTCAATTAGATGTAGTCGAAGCGAGTGATGGCGTACTGCATGGTACCTTTGCTCAGCTTTGTCAGTCGGCTCGTAGCCAGAACGACTATATTGAGTTGTCTCGGGTTTATCACACAGTTCTATTGGCGGATGTATTGCAAATGGGCGCGACTTCAGATGACGCTGCGAGGCGCTTCATTGCATTAGTTGATGAGTTCTACGAGCGCAATGTGAAGCTGATTATTTCAGCGGAAGTGGAGCTAGAAAAGCTATACACCCATGGTCAGCTAGAGTTTGAATTTAAACGTTGTCAGTCGCGTTTAATTGAAATGCAGAGCCATGAATATTTGGCAAAAGAACACTTAAGTTAGCTTTGATTATCTCGAATAAGAAATAGAATTAAAAAAATCGTGATTTTGTTCAAAAAGAGGTGATTTTTTCTTCGCTCTTCTCTATAATCCTGCGACCTACCGTTACTGCGGGCCTCTAGCGATGAGTAAAATCACGTTATGCCAAGAGTTTTCCAACACTCGAAGGGGTGATGAATGGTAACTCTTAGACAGTGGGAATACGCGAGTATTCCTTAAGTGTAAATTTTTTAAATAGGTAATTATTAGCATGAAAACTTTCGTTGCTAAACCAGAAACTGTAAAACGCGACTGGTATGTTGTAGACGCTGAAGGCAAAACTCTTGGCCGTCTAGCAAGTGAAATCGCTTCTCGCCTACGCGGCAAGCACAAAGCAGAATACACTCCTCACGTAGACACTGGTGATTACATCATCGTTGTTAACGCTGAGAAAGTTGCTGTAACTGGTAACAAAGCTAAGGGTAAGGTTTACTACCGTCACTCAGAGTTCCCAGGTGGTCTTAAAACTATCACTTTTGAAAAGCTAATTGCTAAGAAACCAGAAATGGTTCTAGAACTAGCAGTTAAAGGTATGCTTCCACGTGGTCCTCTAGGCCGCGCGATGTACCGTAAGCTTAAAGTGTACGCTGGTACTGAGCACAACCATGTTGCTCAACAGCCACAAGTACTAGACATCTAAGGGGATTATGAAAATGGCAGAGAATCAATACTACGGCACTGGTCGTCGCAAAAGCTCAGCAGCTCGTGTTTTCATCAAACCAGGCTCTGGTGAGATCGTAATCAACAAGCGTAGCCTTGATGTTTACTTCGGTCGTCCAACTTCTCGTATGGTTGTTAAGCAACCTCTTGAGCTAGTTGAACTAACTGAGAAACTTGACCTTTACATCACTGTTTCTGGTGGTGGTATTTCTGGTCAAGCTGGCGCAATCCGCCACGGTATCACTCGCGCTCTTATGGAGTACGATGAAACTCTACGCCCTGCTCTACGTGCAGCTGGCTACGTTACTCGTGACGCTCGTTGCGTTGAACGTAAGAAAGTTGGTCTACGTAAAGCACGTCGTAAACCTCAATTCTCTAAGCGTTAATTTTTCTTTACGAAAAAGTACACGCCCCCAGTTTTACGACTGGAATTGTGGTTCAAAGCTCGGCTATATGCCGGGCTTTTTGTTTTTATACCCCCTCTAAACGCTTTCCCTTCCTCGTTTTATTTCCAAATTCTTATATTTTGAAAGCTTTTGTAACCCAATGTGCGCTTTGCCTCATGATTGTTACAAAAAGGTAGCTTTATCTTGTCAAAAAGTAGGGTTTTATTTATCATTTGCCGTCAATAAATAGAACTAAATACATATTTTGTTAGCCATGCTCTTTAATCGGAATTATTTCAATCCACAAGGAGCAAATGGGAGAATGTTTGGATGAGCAACGCGCCTTTAAATAACGGTCGCAGGCGTTTCTTAACCGCAACAACAGCCGTTGTTGGTGGTTTAGGAGCAGCTGCTGTAGCCGTGCCTTTTATTAAATCATGGAATCCGAGTGCCAAGGCGAAAGCTGCGGGCGCGCCGGTGGAAGTGGAAGTCAGTAAGTTAGAGCCGGGACAAATGGTTCGTGTCGAGTGGCAAGGTAAACCTGTATGGGTTGTACGCCGTGCTGAGTCGGTACTAGAAAACCTAAAATCGATCGGTGGTCAACTTCGTGACCCTCAATCTGAAGCTGAACAACAACCAGAATACGCACAGAACGAGTTCCGTTCAATTAAGCCGGAATTCTTCGTTGCTGTTGGTTTCTGTACGCACTTAGGTTGTTCTCCAACTTACCTGCCGGATTCTTTTGCAGAACAAGTTCAGGGTGTTAAGTCTGGTTTCTTCTGTCCTTGTCATGGTTCAAAGTTTGATATGGCAGGTCGAGTATTCCAAGGCGTACCAGCTCCATTGAATCTTGTTGTACCAAAGCATATGTATTTGAGTGACACTAAGATCATGATCGGTGTGGACGAGGGAGACGCGTAATGCAAGGATTGCTTGATTGGGTAGAGAAACGTCTACCCGCGATGAATGCGTATAAAAAGCATTTATCTGAATACCCAATGCCTAAGAACTTTAACTTTTGGTACCTTTTCGGTTCTTTGGCAATGTTGGTATTGGTTAACCAAATCCTTACGGGTATTTGGCTAACAATGAACTACGTACCGTCAGGTGAGGGTGCATTTGCTTCTGTTGAATACATCATGCGTGATGTGGAATACGGTTGGCTACTACGTTACATGCACTCAACAGGTGCTTCGGCATTCTTCGTTGTTATCTACCTGCACATGTTCCGTGGCCTAATCTATGGTTCTTACCAAAAGCCTCGTGAGCTACTTTGGATCTTCGGTATGTTGATCTTCTTAGTGCTTATGGCTGAGGCTTTCATGGGTTACCTACTACCATGGGGTCAAATGTCTTACTGGGGTGCTCAGGTAATCATTTCTCTGTTTGGTGCGATCCCTGTTATCGGTGATGACCTAACGCTTTGGATCCGTGGTGACTACATCATCTCTGGTGCAACGCTGAACCGTTTCTTCGCACTGCACGTTATCGCTCTACCAATTGTACTTCTGCTGCTTATCGTACTTCACGTACTAGCACTGCACGAAGTGGGTTCGAACAACCCAGACGGTATTGAGACGAAACTTCCTAAAGGCACAATGGGCGACGACTACAAAACGCAGTTCCCATTCCACAAGGATTACACTAAGAAATACGACATCATTGACTCTATTCCTTTCCACCCATACGGGACCGTGAAAGATATGGTTGGTGTGGCCGGTTTCCTATTCTTCTTCTGTTATGTGCTGTTCTTTAACCCAGAGATGGGTGGATTCTTCCTTGAGCCGCCAAACTTTGAAGCTGCTAACCCACTGAAAACACCAGAGCACATCGCTCCGGTATGGTACTTCACGCCGTTTTACGCAATTCTGCGTGCTGTTCCTGATAAGTTGCTAGGTGTTGTAGCAATGGGCGCATCTATTGTTGTGCTATTCCTACTACCATGGTTCGACCGTTGTAAAGTGCGTTCTTACCGTTACCGTAGCAAACTGCATTTGATTAACATCATCCAATTCACAATAAGCTTTATTGCGCTTGGTGTACTTGGTGCGCTTCCAGCAACGCCAACATACACGCTACTGGCTCAAATCTTTAGCTTAGGTTACTTCATGTTCTTCGTTCTACTGTGGTTCTACAGTAAAAATGAAGCGACGAAACCATTACCAGAAAGGGTGACATTCAAATGAAAAAGTGGATTGTAATTTTATTTGCTATGTTGCCGTCACTGGTGATGGCAGCGGGTGCAAACGTACCATTAGACAAAGCGAACAATGATTTAACAGACAAAGCTTCATTGCAAAATGGCGCTAAGATGTTCATGAACTACTGTTTCGCTTGTCACTCAACGCAGTACCAGCGCTATGAACGTGTTGCGAATGATTTAGAGATCCCCGTTGATCTTATGAAGGAAAATCTGATTTTCGACTCTGAAGCGAAAATCGGTGACTTGATGGTTAATGCTATGCCTTCTGATCAAGCGGCAAGTTGGTTTGGTGCTCCGCCACCAGACCTAACATTGGTTGCTCGTGTTCGTGGCGCAGACTGGCTGTACACTTACCTTCGTACTTTCTATGAAGATCCGTCTCGTCCATTTGGCGTGAACAACATTGTTTTCCCAAGCGTTGGTATGCCGCACGTTCTTGAAGAACTGCAAGGTATCCCAACACCAATCTACGATACTCATATGGTAGATGGCGAGGAAGTGACGGTTGTTGTTGGCACTGAGACTGACGGCTCTGGCGAATTAAGTGCTGGTGAATACGACGAAGCAGTTCGTGACCTTGTTAACTTTTTGGTTTACTCGGGCGACCCAGTTCAACTTGAGCGTCACGCTATGGGTTGGTGGGTAATGGCCTTCTTAGTAATCTTCACTATCATCGTGATTTTGCTGAAGAAAGAGTATTGGCGTGATGTGCACTAATTGTGCTATAATATCGTGCTAATTCCCAAATTATGTTAATGTTCAATGGAGGCTTTAGGCCTCCATTGTTTTTATTTAAAGTGTACTGGAGGGCTCCATGGCTGTAGCTGCCAATAAACGTTCTGTAATGACTCTTTTCTCAAGTGCTTCTGATATGTATAGCCATCAGGTGCGCATCGTTCTTGCTGAAAAAGGCGTAAGTGTTGAAGTTGAGTTGGTTGATGAAAAAAATCTACCAGCAGAGCTTGTTGAACTGAACCCGTACAAATCAGTACCTACTCTTGTTGATCGTGAGCTTGCTCTATATGACTCGAAGATCATCATGGAATACCTAGATGAGCGTTTCCCTCACCCACCGTTGATGCCTGTATACCCGGTTGCTCGTGGTAACAGCCGTCTAATGATGTACCGCATTGAGCGTAACTGGTATTCAGTTGCAGAGAAGATCGTTAAAGGCAACGCTGAAGAATCTGAAGCAGCTCGCGTTAAACTGCGCAACGACCTACTGACTCTTGCTCCTATCTTCGCTGAGTATGAATACTTCATGAGCGAAGAGTTTAGCCTAATTGATTGTTACCTAGCTCCGCTATTATGGCGTTTACCTGAGCTTGGTATCGAACTAATTGGTCCTGGTTCTAAAGAGCTTAAGATTTACATGAACCGCGTATTCGAACGTGATTCATTCCTAGCTTCTCTAACTGAAGCTGAGCGTGAGATGCGACTCGTTCGCTAAGCGTTTATGGATATTTCTAATATGACTCCACGCCGGCCATACATGCTTCGTGCATTTTATGAGTGGCTGGTTGATAACGAACTAACTCCACACCTTGTTGTTGAAGCAACATTACCGGGTGTGCGAGTTCCAGAAGAGTTTGTTCAAGATGGTCAGATCATTCTGAACATCGCGCCTCGTGCGGTTGGACAACTTGAACTGGGTAACGAAGCTGTGACGTTTAGTGCTCGCTTTAGTGGTCGTCCACACTCTGTGATCGTTCCGCTTTACGCAGTTCAAGCGGTTTATGCTCGTGAAAATGGTGCTGGTACCATGTTTGAACCTGAAGAGGCTTACATGGAAGCGTTTGAAGAAGGGATTGAAGAAAGTCCTTTTGAAGAACCAGAAAAAGGCCCATCTTTGAGCGTAGCAACGGCAGACGTAGATGCTGAAGAGCCAGACTCAGATCCTGAGCCACCTCGTCCAGCGAAAGGTCGCCCAAGCCTTCGTGTTATCAAATAACGTTAGTTATACCAATCACAGTAAGTAAGTGATCAGAAATAGCGCAGGAAAAAAGCTTGAGAGCAAGGCGGAATTTTTTGATAAGTAGTTATTCTACAATCAAAAATTCTAACGCAGTTATCGAAATTTTTAACAAGCTAGAATGATAGATTATTTACTACGATTGGTATTAGATAACGAACAAAATAAAAAAGCAGCGACTCGTCGCTGCTTTTTCTTTTCTGCTATATCGCATTTAGTTGACTGGCTTACGGCTAGTTAACAGCCGTCTCTTCTTCACCGTATTCAAACGCTCGAATAACCTGTTTTACGCCAGATATGTTACGCGCAACTTCTGTCGCGATATCGGCATGCTCTCTAGTCACGAGTCCAAGTAGGAATACTTCTGAATCCTCAGTAATCACTTTTACTTTGATGCCGTTAAGCTCAGCATTCGCAAGCAGAGCTGATTTCACCTTAGTGGTAATCCAGCTGTCTTTACTGATAGCACTTACAGACAAAGGTTCTTTCACTCGAACTTGATTGTGGATGCTCTCAACGCCAGCCACTTCTTTGGCTTGGTTTTCAAAAGCGCGACGTTCTGAATCTGTGGTTGCTTGCCCCATCAACACCACTGAACCTCGGTATGAGCTTGCGGTGACACGTACATTGCCACGGAATGGTTGTTTATTGGTAATCGCTGCAACTTCAAATTCGATGTTGTTGTCGTTCCAAATCTCTTTGGTTGTTCGCGTATCTGTGACTAGGTTTGCAGTAGTTGCAGCACCAGCAATGAAAATGCCAGCACAACCAGACAGAGACAGTGTAAGTAGCGAAACATTAATCAGCTTAAACAGCCTCATAGAGGTTAATGATTTCATTGTGATGCTCCGTATATCACTCTTCGTGGGCAGGGAAGAGTACTTGATCGATTAGGTCACATAGGCAGTGCAGTGTCACCATGTGTACTTCATGAATACGCGCTGTACGGTGTGAAGGGATACGAATCTCTACATCGTGTTCACCAAGCAAACCTGCCATCTCACCACCATCTTTACCGGTAAAGGCGATAATTGTCATGTCGCGAGTTACCGCCGCTTCCATTGCCTTGATGATGTTCTTGCTGTTACCACTAGTCGAGATAGCCAACAGAATATCGCCAGTTTGACCAAACGCACGTACCTGCTTAGAGAAGATCTCTTCATAGTGGTAGTCGTTAGCCACAGCCGTTAGCGTGGTGTTATCTGCTGTGAGTGCCATCGCTGGAAGGCTAGGGCGCTCTGTTTCAAATCGGTTGAGTAGGCACGATACAAATTGCTGAGCATTCGACGCCGAACCACCATTACCACAACAAAGAATTTTGTTTCCGTTAAGCAAGGTCGCAACCATTGCTTGAGCGGCATGCGTGATTGCGTCAGGCAGAGCTTCTGCAGCCGCAATTTGGATTTGAATACTTTCTGTGAAACTTTCTTTAATGCTGTCTAGCATGTTTATCCTTGGGTAATCGCGTTTTGAATCCAGTCGATAGTGTCATTCGGCCCTTCAATGGCAACAATATCAAACCTGAAATCTGTAGAGTGCACCGACAAGCCTTGCTGCATAAGCCAAACATTGGCTGTTTTGAGCAGTTTCTGTGACTTCTTGGCAGTCACCATTTCAGCGGCATGTCCGTAGCGGGTTTGCTTGCGGTATTTTACCTCAGCAAACACAACCGTATTGTTATGGCGCATTATAAGATCAATCTCGCCACATTTTGCTATGAAGTTTTCTTCTATTAACGATAAACCGTGGCTAATCAGATAAGATTTTGCCACGGCCTCGTATTTATCACCCACTTGTTTGTGGGTGATGGTTGGTTTGGATAGGAACTTTCGGCTAAAAAGCCCCATGCTCTGCCCAGCTGATTTCACGTTGAACCACACAGTTGTTATCGATGGTTAGCACACCCGTTTCACCTGGAATGCTGTAACCTTGCACGGCTTTCATCTGTGGCAGTGCATCCATTAGATAGTATGCATCCATTCCTAGTGCTTGCAGACGCTTTTGGCCGTTTGAGTGTGCAGGCCATAGGTCGTTGAGCTCTTTATTAAGCTCGTTTTTATTCTCAACTAATAGTGGGATATCGCTGTAGAACACACCGGTTAGGTCTTCATACTGCTTATCACCGCTGTTGCTGCGTGAGTTTGAGAAAAGAGCGGGCTGGCTAGCATCAGGGTTAATTGCAACTTCAATGAAGGGTTTGATTAGCGTTAGCTCTGAGTTCTTAGCCACAATGTAAACAGAATCGATATCACGACGGCTGCGTGGCTCTGTTTCTAGGTCTAGGTTCAGTAACCCGTCCATTTGAGCGATACGCTGTTGGCTCTCTTGCAGGCCGAATACCTGATTCACATTACGTTGCAGTTGGCGTTTGTCAGAGAATAAGCTGATAGCCACATCGTTGCTGCTGTATTTTTTCCACTCTTCTTTAAACGCTTGCTCAACACGCTCACCTAAACGTCCTCTTGGCGCAAGGATAAGCGGATACTTGTAGCCTTGAGCAAATAGGTGTTTCGCTGCCTGAGCAACTTCTTGTTCAGGCGATAGAGCGAGATAGCAAATATTGGTATCAGGTTCTAGTTGCGTTGGAATGTTCAGAGCTAAAGCTGGAATCGAATTCTCGTGGTTTTTCTGCGCTTGCTGAAGCTTAGTAATGTTGCTCTTGATCAGCGGACCCACAATGAAATCAACGTTGTTCTCTTCCAGTGTCGCTTTAATCTCAGCAGCACTTTGCACGTTGGTATCCATTACTGTCAGCGTTGCATCTTCTTCGCGTTCTTTGTCGTTCATCATCGCAAAGATGAAACCGTCACGCACAAGTTGTGCCTGCTTGCCGTACTTACCGGTTAGAGGCAGTAATAGTGCAGTGCTGGTTGGCTTGCTGATCTCTAGCGCCAAGATGTCAGTGATCGCCTGAGGTGTATATGTTGCTGCTGGGTGCTGAGGATTCTCTGCTAGCCAATCCGACAAGGTTTCCTGAAGGTTTGGAAGGTTTGAGTTCAGCGTCTTCATGTAAATCGCCAGCTGTAACCAACCTGCGAGAACGTCTTCTGTAGGCGACGTCTTAAGCTCCAGAATCTCATATTGAGAGTAGCTATTTAGGTTCTGCCAAATACGGTCAGCAGCTTGTTGTTGGAGCTCGTCGTCAGCGTCTAGATATTCTGAATAAAGAACTAACTCACGGCTTGCTTCAAAATACTCGCTTTGCATTTCAGAAATGTTCGCGCGTAGCTCGTGATAATCTTTCCACTGCTCGTTCGGAAGTTTCCACCAAGGCTGGAAGTTCAGTTGGCTATAAGCTTGTTCAGGCTGCGAGTTATTCACCAACAGTTGAGCGCGAGCTAATTGCCATTCCGCTTGTTGCGTTTCGCTCAGCTCTTGTTTTGCTAAGCGTTTAATAAGCAGAGTTGCTTGATCGGTTTTTCCAGCTTGCACAGAAGCCTTAAGCGCCATGATTAACCAGTCGTTTTGTAGACTTCCTTTGCTACTATCCGCTTGCATCATGTAACTTTCAGTTGATTGCGCTGGATCTAGTGTAATATCAACGCTCGTTGGTGCTTGAGGACCTGAAGAACAAGCCGCCAATGTAATTGCTAATGCAATTGGAGTTAGTAAGCGTGGTACACTGAGTCTCTTATGGTTCATCGTTGCCATGAGTTCTTTAAATTCCGTATAAATTTGTATCTATATTAATCGTTGAAGTGATGGTAAACAAATGACAGATAACAAAACCTTGCTCACAGAGAGCCCAACTCTCTACATTGTGCCAACCCCAATCGGAAATTTGGGAGATATCACTCAAAGAGCAATTGAAATTTTATCAAGTGTCGATGTTATTGCAGCCGAAGACACACGCCACACGGGTAAGCTGCTTGCTCACTTCAATATATCAACCAGAACGTTCGCTTTACATGATCATAATGAACAAACTAAAGCGCAAGTTCTAGTCGAAAGGTTATTAGAAGGTCAGTCTATCGCATTAGTCTCTGATGCGGGTACTCCTTTAATTAGTGACCCAGGTTACCATCTTGTCTCACAATGTCGTCAAGCGGGTGTGAGAGTTGTGCCACTTCCTGGTGCTTGTGCTGTGATTACCGCGTTGAGTGCTTCTGGTTTACCGTCAGATCGTTTCAGTTTTGAGGGCTTCTTGCCACCAAAGAGCAAAGGTCGTAAAGACAAGTTCTTAGAGATCGCAAAGGCAGAGCGCACATGCATCTTCTATGAATCACCACACCGTATTTCAGATTCTCTACAAGATATGCTCGAGATTCTTGGCCCTGACCGTGAGGTTGTATTGGCGCGTGAGCTAACCAAAACCTTCGAAACCATCCAAGGGCTGCCACTTGGTGAACTTATTGAGTGGATTGAAGAAGACGCGAACCGTAAACGCGGTGAGATGGTGTTACTGATTCACGGCCACCGTGAAGAAGCGAGCACAGAACTGCCAGACGAAGCGACTCGCACACTAGGCATTCTAACCAAAGAGCTGCCTCTTAAAAAAGCGGCGGCGATGACGGCAGAAATCTACAATCTGAAAAAGAACGCGTTGTACAAATGGGGCCTAGAGCATCTAGACCACTAGAAACCTCTTTATAGAGTAGCTAACCTGTATTGAAAAGCTTGTGAGGAGTGATGGTATTGCCGTTATTCCTCTTTTTTTGTCTGAATTGTGTAAAATTCACGCAGTTGCTTAGAGGTTTGCACCATATTTGTGATCTCGCTAGACACTGCACCCTAATCTCTATACAATCCGCCCTCGGAGTTGAACGGGTAATCGCTGCTTTGCTGATGTCCTTCGGGAGACTGACGTTGAGGTCCTTCGGGAAACTGACGTTGAAGTCCTTCGGGAGACTGGTAGAGGGGAGGAACGTCCGGGCTCCATAGAGCAGGGTGCCAGATAACGTCTGGGGGGCGCGAGCCCACGACAAGTGCAGCAGAGAGAAGACCGCCGATGGCCTCATTTCTTCGGAAGGGGCACAGGTAAGGCTGAAAGGGTGCGGTAAGAGCGCACCGTGCGACTGGCAACAGTTCGTAGCAAGGTAAACTCCACCCGGAGCAAGATCAAATAGGCCCTCACATTGCGTTGCTCGCGTATGGGGGCGGGTAGATTGCTTGAGCCTGTGAGCGATTGCAGGCCTAGACGAATGGTTACCGCCGCGCAAGCGGAACAGAACCCGGCGTATGTGTCAACTCCACCTATATAAAGAACCCATCATTACTTAACGGTAGTGATGGGTTTTTTGCTTTATATTGACGTAAATTATTTAGATTTCCTTAGAATCCTTCACCCTGATATGAGCTTGGGTCAAAAATTCCCAAAGCCTATACACAATATGGTGGAGATACAGCGTGAAATCAGTACACTAAAACGTTAATAGAACAAATTATTGCCGAACTAATGGCTCAATCCACTCACTGAGAAGACTATGACAGAAGCATTCAAACATATTTCAGTATTGCTTAACGAATCTATTGACGGACTTGCGATCAAACCTGACGGTACCTACATCGATGGTACTTTTGGTCGTGGTGGTCACAGCCGTACAATCCTGTCTAAACTGGGCGAGAATGGACGACTCTTTAGTATTGACCGCGATCCACAAGCGATTGCAGAAGCGCAAAAGATTGATGACCCTCGTTTTACGATTATTCACGGCCCGTTCTCAGGTATGGCTGAATATGCGGAGCGTTATGACTTAGTCGGTCAAGTGGATGGTGTGTTACTGGATCTAGGTGTTTCTTCACCACAGCTAGATGACGCTGAGCGTGGCTTTAGCTTCATGAAAGACGGTCCGCTTGATATGCGTATGGACCCAACAACCGGTATTCCTGTCTCTCAGTGGTTAGTTGAAGCCGATCTTGATGACATCACATGGGTTATTCGTGAGTTCGGTGAAGACAAACACGCTCGTCGTATCGCGAAAGGCATCATCGCTTATCAAGAGAATGAAGAGAACGAACCTCTAACGCGCACTGGTCAGTTGGCTAAGCTTATCTCGGATGTAGCTCCAAAAAGCTTCAAAGAGAAAAAGCACCCAGCAACACGTGCTTTCCAAGCCTTCCGTATCTACATCAACAGTGAACTTGAAGAGATCGATACAGCCCTGAAAGGCGCAGCAAGCATTCTTGCTCCTGAAGGCCGTTTGTCTGTTATTAGCTTTCACTCTCTTGAAGACCGCATGGTGAAGCGCTTTATCCGTAAAGAGAGCCAAGGTCCGCAAGTACCACATGGCCTGCCACTAACAGAAGAGCAGATCAAAGCGCTAGGCAGTGCTGATCTTAAGCCTGTTGGTAAAGCGATCAAGCCTTCTAAAGATGAAGTGGATGAGAATACTCGTTCGCGTAGCTCAGTATTACGAATCGCAGAAAAGCTATAGTCAATGAAGACCTCCAAACCGAACTTAGCCAAGATAATATTTTTTGATTTGATCTCCGTGGGCAAGGTCCCATTGATGCTTCTTATCTGTATCTTCGCGAGTGCGATGGGGGTCGTTCTTACGACACATATGTCACGTCAGGCGATCACGCAAAAAGACACGGCGTTGGTGGAGCGAGAACAGCTTGATGATGAGTGGCGAAATTTAATGCTTGAAGAGACGGCTCTGGCTGAACATAGTCGCGTTCAAGCATCGGCAAAAAGAGAGCTAGACATGAAACGTCCAGACTCTGAAAAAGAAGTTGTGATCACACTGAAATGACCGGTAAAAAGGAAAAAGCACCCGCAAAAGCCGTTAAGAAACCAACGAAAGAGCGAGTGAAGAGCGAAAAGGATTCGGAGCCAATTCTTATTAAATGGCGTTTCAACGTCGTTATTGCTTTCGTGTTTCTTGCCTTTGCTGCGCTGGTTGGTCGTGTGGCTTACATCCAACTTATTGAACCAGATAACTTAATTCGTCAGGGCGACCTTCGTTCTGTACGTGTTAAGGCTATTCCTTCTGCCCGCGGTATTATTTCAGACCGCAATGGCGAACCACTTGCCGTTAGTGTTCCAGTTGAAGCGGTATGGGCCGATCCTAAAACGATTTTCGATAAAAACGGCATGGCCCAAATTGATCGTTGGTACGCGTTAGCCGATGTACTTGGCTTAGAGCGACAATCGATGATCGACAAGATCTCCAGCGACAAATCTCGTCGTTTTATCTACCTACAAAGACAAGTTAGCCCAGCAATGGCGAAATACATCCGCGACTTAAAGCTGGTGGGTATTGGTCTTAAAGCAGAATCACGTCGTTATTACCCAGCCGGTGAAGTCAGCGCGCATCTTATTGGTGTGACCGGAATTGATGGACACGGCCTAGAAGGTGTCGAGCGCAGCTACGATAAGTGGCTCACGGGTGAAGCAGGTAAACGTACAATCCGTAAAGACCGTTACGGGCGAGTAGTTGAAAACATTGCACTAGAAGAGCGTGAAGAAGGTAAACCACTCGAATTGACCATCGATCAGCGCTTACAAGCCATCGCTTATCGAGCGATTAAACAGGCGGTAGCCGATCACAAGGCGACGTCTGGATCTGCCATCTTATTAGACGTAAAAACGGGTGCGGTTTTGGCCATGGTTAACGCACCGTCTTACAACCCAAACAATCGTGCTGATTTACAAAGCTTTAAGATGCGTAACCGCGTGATCACCGATGCTTTTGAGCCAGGTTCGACGGTTAAGCCGTTTGTTGTTCTTGCCGCTCTCGAAAATGGTACCGCGGATGCTGATACTGTAATTGATACGGGTAACGGCATCATGCAAATCGGTGGTAGCCGTGTACGTGATACTTCCAAAGTTGGTAAGGCAGACTTGGCGTTAATCCTTAAGAAGTCGAGTAACATCGGTGTGGCGAAGTTAGCACTGGATATGCCACTTGAAGCGCTACTGGGCATGTACAGTTCTGTTGGTCTTGGCGAGATATCTGGGCTGAATCTAGTCGGTGAGACCGCGGGTATTTTCCCGAACCGTCGACGCTGGTCTAAGTTTGAAATCGCTACCTTATCCTTTGGTTATGGTCTAGCGATTACTCCGCTGCAATTGGCTCATGCCTATGCGACGTTAGCGAATCACGGTGTTTACGAACCTATCCATATCGTTAAAAGCAACGACCAAGATTTCTCAAAACAGATCATCAAGCGCGAAAATGCTGAGTTGGTTTTGAACATGCTAGAAGGCGTAACTCAAAAGGGCGGTACAGCGACAAGAGCTGCCGTGCCGGGTTACCGAGTAGCAGCAAAAACAGGTACATCTAGAAAAGCGATTTCCGGTGGTTATGGAGACGAGTACTTCGCCTATACCGCAGGTGTTGCTCCAGTGAGTGACCCAAGAGTCTCTTTGGTTGTGATGATCAATGAACCTCAAGGTGACCTCTACTATGGTGGCTCGGTCGCAGCCCCTGTTTTTTCTGAAATCATGAAGGGCGCACTGCAAATTCTGAATGTCCCTGCTGATGAAAACAAGTTTCAAGAATAGAGCCAATCAGGATTCAATATGAGTAATAGCCTCACGCTGTCATCTTTACTTTCTCCTTGGGGGGATTTTAGTGCTACCGAGTTAGCGTCGATTGCGGTTGAGCAATTGGAACTCGACAGTCGTGCCATCAAGGACGGTGATATTTTTGTTGCCATTGTAGGGCACGCAGTCGATGGTCGTCGTTTTATCGATAAAGCCATTGCTCAAGGTGCAAAGGCGGTTATTGCACAAGCAAGCGATGACAAAACGCACGGCTTGGTTGAATGGTTAAATGCAGTGCCGGTGGTTTATGTATCTGATCTAAATTCAATTCTCTCTGAACTGGCAGGTCGAGTTTATTCTTCTCAAGCGACCAAACTGATTGGCGTTACAGGTACCAATGGCAAAACCACCATCACTCAATTGATTGCTCAGTGGTTAGATCTCGTTGGTCAACGCTCTGCGGTAATGGGCACTACAGGTAATGGCTTCTTAGATAATCTAAAAACAGCAGCGAACACCACAGGTAGTGCGATTGAAATACAGCGTACGCTGAGTGAGTTGGCTGAAGAAAATGCCGTTTATACCGCGATGGAAATCTCTTCTCATGGTTTGGTTCAAGGCCGAGTAAAAGCTTTGGATTTTGAGGTTGGCGTATTTACTAACCTGAGCCGAGATCACCTGGATTACCACGGTACGATGGAAGAGTACGCGTTGGCTAAGAAAAGCCTGTTTACTCAACATAAATGCAAACATGCAGTGATCAATGTAGATGATGAAATAGGCAAGGCATGGATGTCAGATTTGTCCAATGCGATTGCTGTTTCATTACTTCCATTAACTGGCTACCAACAGTCGGTATGGGCATCTGATGTTGCTTATGCAGAAACTGGGATTAAGCTCTCTTTCGATGGTAGCTGGGGGCAAGGGAAGCTTTCTGTTCCATTGATTGGTCAGTTCAACGCATCAAACGTACTGGTTGCTTTTGCTACTTTGCTTTCTTTGGGTATCGAAAAGCAAACCTTGGTCGACACTGCGCCTCAGTTGCAACCTGTGATTGGTCGTATGGAACTGTTCCAAGTGCCGAACAAAGCAAAAGTGGTTGTCGATTACGCGCATACGCCAGACGCTTTAGAGAAAGCATTGGCAGCACTACGTGTACATTGCTCTGGAAAGCTATGGGCAATCTTTGGCTGCGGTGGTGATCGAGATACAGGCAAGCGCCCTATGATGGCGGTTACCGCAGAGCAGTTCGCCGATAACATTATTATTTCAGATGACAACCCTCGCAGTGAAGACCCGGCATTGATTGTTAAAGACATGCTGGCAGGTTTAAGTGAGCCTGAAGTCGCCTTTGTTGAACACGATCGCTTTCAGGCGGTTAAGTTTGCTCTAGAGCAGGCGGGTAATAACGACATTATTCTTCTGGCAGGTAAAGGCCATGAGGATTACCAAGTATTGAAAGACAAAACGATCCACTATTCGGATCGAGAGTCAGCACTACAACTTTTAGGTATTTCATAATGATTGATGTATCACTCGAGCAGATCTGCTCAGCGGTGAACGGTCAGCTGATAGAGGCTGGCAAATCGAGCAATAGTTTGATCAATGCGGTTTCTACCGATACTCGTACCGTTGAAGAAGGTGCACTGTTTGTTGCTCTCGTAGGTGAACGTTTTGATGCGCATGATTTTTGTGGTCAGGCTGTTGAGGCCAATGCGAGTGCGTTATTAGTTCAACGAAAACTTGACCTAAATATTACTCAAGTTGTTGTTGAAGACACTAAACTTGCTTTAGGTCAGCTAAGTGCTTGGATCCACAAACAATGTAACGTGCCAACCATGGCGATAACGGGAAGCTGTGGCAAAACGACCGTCAAAGAGATGGTCGCGAGTATTCTACAACAACGTGGCAAAGTGCTGTTTACAGCGGGTAACTTCAATAATGATATTGGAGTACCACTAACCTTGCTGCGCAGTGAACCCAATGACGACTATGCCGTGATAGAACTGGGCGCGAACCACATTGGTGAAATTGCCTATACCACGCAGCTTGTGAAACCACAGGTGGCCTTAGTGAATAACGTTGCTGCCGCGCATCTAGAGGGCTTTGGCTCAATTGATGGTGTTAAACAAGCGAAAGGCGAAATTTTTCAGGGGCTTGCTGCTGGTGATACTGCTATTGTTAACCTAGAGAGCAATGGTGGTGACTTCTGGAAAGATGTGCTTGCAGACAAAAACGTACTGACCTTTTCTGAAAGTGATGACACGGCGGATTACTTTTCGACGAATATTCGCATCAACGAGCAGGGTGAAGCTTGCTTTGATATGCAGACCCCGCAAGGTGCTATCGATGTCGAACTTGGCATTATTGGTCAGCACAATGTAGCCAACGCATTAGCGGCAGCAGCGCTGAGCATTCAATTTGGTGCCACGCTTGAAGAAGTTAAAAGTGGTTTAGCGAATCTTATCTCTGTGAAAGGCCGAGTTGAGGTTCAACAATTAAGTCAGAATATCAAGCTGATAGATGACAGTTACAACGCCAGCGTACCGGCCATGAAGGCTGCTGCAAAATTGCTGTCGAGCTTCAAAGGTCAACGTTGGTTGATTTTAGGCAATATGGCTGAATTAGGCGATGAAAGCCTTGCACTTCACCGTCAAGTCGGTGAATATGCTGCCCCATTCGCTTTTGAGCATGTACTCACTTACGGTGATGATACCAAGGTGATTAGTGAAGTGTGTAACGGCACTCACTTTGCAACGCATGAAGCGATGATCGCGCACATAGAGCAGCACTTGAGCTTGCCAGAAAACGTGCCACATACCTTGTTGGTAAAAGGCGCCAATAGTGCAGGAATGAGTAAAATAGCCGCTGCTTTAAAGGAGAACTTTTCATGATAATTTGGCTTGCAGAGCTACTACAGCCACACTTTTCTTTTTTCCGTTTGTTCGAATACTTATCGTTTCGTGCAATCGCGAGCATTTTGACGGCTTTATGTCTGTCGCTGTGGATGGGACCTCGTTTAATTGAGCGTCTGCAAATGCTGCAAATTGGCCAAGTTGTTCGTAATGACGGCCCAGAATCTCACTTCAGTAAGCGTGGTACACCAACCATGGGTGGTGTGATGATCCTTGCTGCGATCATCATTACGGTCTTACTTTGGGCTGACTTATCAAACCCTTACGTTTGGGCCGTACTTGTCGTGCTAGGCGGTTACGGTGCAGTTGGTTTTGTTGATGATTATCGTAAAGTCGTTCGTAAGAACACTGATGGCTTGATTGCGCGTTGGAAGTACTTCTGGCAATCGGCTATTGCATTGGTTGTGGCGTTTGCTCTGTATGCTCATGGGCAAGACACTGCTGCGACACAATTAGTGGTGCCTTTCTTTAAAGATGTGATGCCACAACTTGGTTTACTGTACATTGTTCTAACTTACTTTGTTATTGTGGGTACCAGTAACGCGGTAAACCTAACTGATGGCCTAGATGGCTTGGCGATTATGCCAACGGTTATGGTTGCTGCGGGTTTTGCTGTTATCGCTTGGGCGACAGGTAACGTTAACTTTGCAGCATACCTACACATTCCATACATCCCATACACCTCTGAACTGGTGGTGGTATGTACTGCTATCGTTGGTGCAGGCCTTGGCTTCCTATGGTTTAACACTTACCCAGCACAAGTATTCATGGGCGATGTTGGCTCTCTAGCACTGGGTGGTGCGTTAGGTGTGATTGCGGTACTCGTTCGTCAAGAGTTGGTACTAGTGATCATGGGTGGTGTGTTTGTAATGGAGACTCTGTCAGTGATTCTGCAGGTGGGCTCTTACAAATTGCGTGGTCAGCGTATTTTCCGCATGGCACCGATTCACCACCACTATGAACTTAAAGGTTGGCCAGAGCCGCGTGTTATCGTGCGTTTTTGGATCATCTCAATGGTATTAGTACTGGTTGGCCTAGCGACACTGAAAGTTCGTTAATCCTGTATGAGCCTCTGAATAGGGGCTCTTTAAAACTATTAAGAGCATCTTGTTTAAATGGAACGTTGGCAAAATATTCAAAATGTAGTGGTTGTGGGGCTCGGTATTACCGGGCTCTCTGTCGTTAAACATCTCGTAAAATATCAGCCCCATACTTGCGTAAAGGTAATTGATACGCGAGAGCTACCACCAGGAAAGGAATCTTTGCCTGAGTCGGTTGAGCTGCATTCTGGAAGCTGGAATAGCCAATGGCTAGCTGAGGCTGATCTGGTGGTTGCTAACCCAGGCATTGCTTTAGCGACACCTGAAATTCAAGATGTGCTTCAAGCGGGTACGCCTGTCGTTGGCGACATCGAGCTGTTTGGTTGGGCTGTAGATAAGCCTGTTGTGGCGATTACTGGTTCAAACGGTAAGAGTACCGTGACTGATCTGACTGGTGTGCTTGCTAAGGCTGCTGGGCTTAATGTTGGCGTTGGCGGCAATATTGGCATTCCTGCCCTAGACCTTCTAGAACTTGATGCGGATTTATATGTCCTTGAGCTTTCAAGCTTCCAGTTAGAAACCACATCGAACCTAAACCTTGTAGCAGCAGCCTTTTTGAACCTGTCAGAAGATCACATGGATCGCTATCAGGGTATGGCTGATTATCGTGAAGCCAAGTTAAGAATTTTTAATAACGCGCAGTGTGCGATTGTTAACCGCGACGACAAAGAGACGTATCCAGACCACAACATGTCATTAGTAACATTCGGACTCGACGATCAAGAGTTTGGTGTCGCGACAGTTGATGGTACCGAATGGCTAATGGACAACGGTAAACCTGTCCTTGCTACCCAAGATTTAACATTGGTTGGACGTCACAATGTGGCGAATGCGTTAGTCTTACTTGCACTATTGAAGCAAGTTGGTATCGACTACAGCAAAAGTCTTGATGCTTTGAAGGCCTATAACGGTTTGACGCATCGTTGCCAAGTCGTGGCTGACAAGCGCGAAATCAAATGGGTTAATGACTCCAAAGCAACGAATGTAGCCAGCACATTGGCAGCCCTGTCTGGGTTGGAGTATCAAGGTACGTTATATCTTTTGGTTGGCGGCGTTGGTAAAGGTGCTGACTTTAGTGAGCTTGAACCAGTATTGGCGCAACTTGAGCGTGTTCAGCTGTGTTGTTTCGGTGAAGATGCAGATCAATTCATGCCTCTGCACCCATCGGCACAAAAGTTCGATACCATGCAGCAGATAATCGAATCTATCTCGCCACAGCTGGTGGCTGGAGATATGGTGATGCTGTCTCCGGCGTGCGCAAGCTTCGATCAATTTAATAATTTCATGGCAAGAGGTGATGCGTTCACTGAGCTTGCTCATGAGTATGCTTAACGTGTTGAAGGACTAACATTCAGTGCAAAGAGTCAAAGAGATTAATCAATCCATCTGGCAGTGGCTAAACCGTGCTACTCCCGAGGCGCTTTACGATCGTCAATTGGTGTGGATTGCTCTTGGGCTAATGCTGACAGGTTTGGTGATGGTGACGTCTGCTTCGTTCCCCATCAGTGCTCGTTTAACCGATCAGCCGTTTCACTTTATGTTCCGTCATGCCATCTTCCTTGTATTGGCGTTAGGTGTCTCTAGCGTCATATTGCAAATCCCGATGCAACGCTGGTTTCAATACAGTATGTATCTACTGGGCTTGTCCTTCTTCTTGCTGATTGTGGTATTAGCCGTCGGTAAGTCGGTTAACGGCGCATCGCGTTGGATCCCATTAGGGCTATTTAACTTACAACCCGCTGAAGTCGCCAAGTTATCGCTGTTTATCTTTATGGCGGGCTACTTGGTTCGGAAGCAAGATGAAGTGAGAAAAACCTTCTTCGGTGGTTTTGGTAAACCGATCATGGTATTCGGCGCTTTTGCCGTGCTGCTGCTAGGCCAGCCCGATTTAGGTACTGTGGTCGTAATGCTAGTGACCCTGTTCGGCATGCTATTCATTGCTGGTGCCAAGCTTTCACAGTTTATCGCCTTGATGGTGGCAGGTATTGCCGCGGTCGTCGGTTTGATTGTTATAGAACCTTATCGTGTTCGACGTGTTACCTCATTCTGGGAACCTTGGAACGACCCGTTCGGCAGTGGTTACCAGTTAACTCAGTCATTGATGGCGTTTGGCCGTGGTGATTGGATGGGGCAAGGGCTCGGTAACTCAATTCAGAAACTCGAATACTTACCCGAAGCGCACACCGATTTTGTATTTGCTGTGTTGGCAGAAGAATTGGGTTTTGTTGGCGTGACCTTGGTCTTGATACTTATCTTTAGCTTGGTTTTTAAAGCCATTTTTATTGGCAAAAAAGCCTTTGAACACGATCAAGTGTTCAGCGGCTATCTGGCTTTTGGTATTGGTATTTGGTTTGCGTTTCAGACGCTTGTTAACGTAGGTGCTGCATCTGGCATCGTTCCGACCAAAGGTCTAACCCTACCGCTAATCAGTTATGGTGGTTCGAGTTTAATTGTTATGTCTGTGGCGGTATCAATGCTGCTGCGCATTGACCACGAATGCCGAATGCAACAAAAAGAACAAGCTGATAGTCAAAACGAATTAGTAGAATAAGAATCTAACGTGATGAAACAAAACAAAAAACTTTTAGTGATGGCTGGTGGTACTGGCGGTCACGTTTTCCCAGGGTTAGCAGTAGCGAAAAAGCTTCAGCAACAAGGTTGGGAAATTCGCTGGTTAGGCACAGCAGACAGAATGGAAGCGGATTTAGTGCCAAAGCATGGCATTGAAATCGACTTCATCAAAGTGAAAGGCCTGCGTGGTCAAGGCATTAGCAAGTTAATTAAAGCGCCGTTCCAGATTATTAATGCCATACTTCAAGCAAGGCAACACATCAAAGCATGGCAGCCTGATGTGGTACTTGGTATGGGTGGCTACGTGAGTGGCCCAGGTGGTATCGCGGCATGGTTGTCTGGCATTCCAGTGGTTCTCCATGAACAAAATGCAGTGGCAGGTTTAACCAACCAATGGCTGTCTAAGATTGCTAAAAAGGTTTTCCAAGCTTTCCCTGGTGCTTTCCCTACCGCAGAAGTGGTGGGTAACCCAGTACGCGAAGATGTGGTTGCCTTAGCTGAACCCGAGCAACGCATGGCTGAGCGTGATGGTGACATCCGCATCTTGGTTATGGGCGGCAGTCAGGGCGCAAAAATCCTAAACGATACCTTGCCAGTAACGATGGCGCAGCTTGGTGAAGGCTTCACTGTGATGCACCAAGCGGGTAAGAACAATCAACAACAAGTTATTGAGCAATACAAATCACATTCTGTTGGTAATGTTCAAGTGACTGAATTTATTGATGATGTGGCGCAAGCTTATGAGTGGGCAGATCTATTAGTGTGTCGCTCAGGTGCATTAACCGTATCAGAAGTGTCTGCGGCAGGTGTCGGTTCTATCTTCGTTCCGTTTATGCACAAAGACAGACAACAAGCGTTGAATGCCGACCATTTAGTTGAATGTGGCGCAGCGTTAATGATTGAACAGCCTCAACTAACGGCTGATAAGCTAGCGAACACTATCGCGCAGCTTGATAGAAATGAATTAAAAATGATGGCAACAAAAGCTCGTCAAGCCGCCAAGCTTGATGCTGATGTGACCGTCGCTGAAGCGATTAAAGCTTTAGCAAAATAATGAGATTGAATTGATGACGATTGAACATACCCAAGACTTAGCGCAAATCCGTGCAATGGTGCCAGAGATGCGCCGTGTTAAATCTATCCACTTCATTGGTATTGGTGGTGCCGGAATGAGCGGGATTGCTGAAGTCTTGCTAAATGAAGGCTACCAGATCACGGGTTCTGATATTGCTCAAAACCCAGTGACTGATCGTTTAGTTAGCAAGGGTGCGACCGTTTATATCGGTCACCAAGCGAGTAACGTTGCCGACGCAAGTGTGGTGGTTGTTTCAACCGCTATCAACGAAGAAAACCCAGAAATTATTGCAGCTCGTGAAGCGCGCACACCGATCGTTCGTCGTGCAGAAATGCTGGCTGAGCTGATGCGTTTTCGTCACGGTATTGCTGTGGCAGGTACGCACGGTAAAACAACCACGACTGCGCTAGTGACACAGATTTACTCGGAAGCCGGCCTAGATCCAACCTTCGTAAACGGTGGTTTGGTGAAAAGTGCAGGCACAAACGCACGTTTAGGTTCAAGCCGTATCCTTATCGCTGAAGCTGATGAAAGTGATGCGTCGTTCTTACATCTGCAACCTATGGTTAGTATCGTGACAAACATTGAAGCGGATCATATGGATACCTATGGCGGCGATTTCGAAACGCTAAAGCAGACATTTATCGATTTCCTACACAACCTGCCGTTCTACGGCCAGGCTGTGATGTGTGTAGATGATCCTGTTGTACGTGAACTTATCCCTCAGGTGAGCCGCCAAGTGATTACTTACGGCTTCTCTGAAGACGCAGATATTCGTATTGAAAACTACGTACAAGAAGGTCAACAAGGCAAGTTTACGGTTGTACGTGAAGGTAAAGCTAACTTAGATATCACGTTGAACATTCCAGGTCGCCACAACGCATTGAATGCATCGGCTGCGATTGCTGTTGCAACAGAAGATGACATCAGCGATGAAGCGATTCTCAAAGCGATGGCGGGAACGGAAGGCACGGGTCGCCGTTTCGATCACCTAGGTGAGTATGAAACAGGTAAAGGCGTTGCAATGCTGGTCGATGATTACGGTCATCACCCAACCGAAGTTGATGTGACGATTCAAGCTGCTCGTAGTGGCTGGACTGATAAACGTCTTGTTATGATCTTCCAACCGCACCGTTATAGCCGTACTCGCGATCTGTATGATGATTTCGCGAACGTTCTTGAGCAGGTTGATGTCCTAATTCTGTTAGATGTTTATTCTGCAGGTGAGAAACCTATTGCAGGGGCTGACGGACGTTCATTAAGTCGAACTATTCGTGGGCGCGGTAAGATAGACCCAATCTTTGTTGCCGATATCAACGCACTGCCATCGGCTTTAGCCAACGTAATTCAAGGCGGTGACCTTGTTTTAACGCAGGGTGCAGGCGATGTTGGTCGAGTAGCGAAGCTGTTGGAATCGTTACAGTTAGACATTAATAAAATGCAGAACGCGTAACAGAATACTGTCTACAGACTGTGGTCAATCGCTCACTTCTTGCGATTGACCTAAAATTGACCAAAAATCTTATTATCAACGTTTGATAGTTTGATTTTGCTCAGTATAATTCATAGGTTAAAGTAAGTGCTTTTACCTCTATTACGAAGATAGGGAATAGAATTGCGAACCAACGACAGGGAATGCGGGCTTTGGTAGAAAGTACTTTTAGCGAAAACCGCCACCTATTCAGTTTACCGTCGCTCAAGAAACACGCCTTAGGCGGGTCTTTTTTTGTCATGGTATTGCTATTCATTGGGTTTCTTTTCTATACCACACTAACTTGGATGTGGGACGATCAGCGATTGCCTCTCTCCAAAATAGTACTTCAAGGCGACTTAACTTACGTAACCGCTGGTGATGTTCAACATGCCTTTAGCGAGCTAGAGCACATTGGAACCTTCATGTCGCAAGACATCGGTGTGTTGCAAGACAGTTTAGAAGCGTTACCTTGGGTTTCAGTGGTCTCCATTCGTAAGCAGTGGCCAGACACAATAAAAGTATTTTTGACTGAGTACCATGCGGCAGCAATCTGGAACGGTAACATGCTGCTGAATGACGATGGTCAGGTGTTTAATGGTGATATCGGCCTGTTGAAGGGCGATAGAGTTAAGCTTTACGGCCCAGACGGCACCAGCCAAGAAGTGATAGAAAAGTGGCGACAGATAACCCCTTTGATTAACAGTCTAGGGTTAACCGTTACCTCTCTCGTTCTCAATGAGCGTCGCGCTTGGCAAATAATCCTAGATAACGGTTTCCGTTTAGAACTAGGTAAAGATTCTTTAGATGAGCGTGTTGAACGCTTCATTTCGCTTTACAACGAACTTGGTAGTAAAGCGAATCAAGTGAGCTACATCGACCTCAGGTATGATACGGGAGCCGCTGTAGGCTGGTTTCCAGAGCAAGAGTTAGAAGAGAGCACAGATGACTAAGACCGCAGATGACAACATAATCGTTGGTCTTGATATAGGCACTGCGACCATATCAGCTCTGGTTGGTGAAATATTGCCTGATGGTCAAATCAATATCATTGGTTCTGGGCAAAGCCCATCCAGAGGTATGGATAAAGGTGGTGTAAACGACCTAGAGTCGGTAGTTAAGTCGGTTCAGCGAGCTATTGATCAAGCAGAGTTGATGGCGGAATGCCAAATCAGCAATGTATTTATCTCGCTATCGGGTAAACATATCGCAAGCCGAATTGAAAAAGGCATGGGCACTATCTCTGATGAAGAGGTGTCTCAAGACGATATGGATCGAGCGATCCATACCGCGAAATCAATTAAAATAGGTGATGAGCAGAGAATTCTGCACGTGATCCCACAAGAATTTACCATTGATTATCAAGAAGGGATTAAGAACCCACTTGGCTTATCTGGTGTTCGAATGGAAGTCAGTGTTCACCTAATTTCTTGCCATAGCGACATGGCGAGAAACATTATTAAAGCTGTTGAACGATGTGGTCTCACAGTAGAACAAATCGTGTTTTCAGGACTTGCCTCAAGCAATGCGGTAATTACTGAAGACGAGAGAGAGCTTGGAGTATGTGTTGTCGATATCGGTGCGGGTACAATGGATATTTCCATTTGGACTGGCGGCGCACTTCGACACACAGAAGTCTTTTCCTACGCAGGAAATGCAGTAACCAGTGATATTGCCTTCGCTTTCGGCACGCCAGTGAGCGATGCTGAAGAGATAAAAGTAAACCATGGTTGCGCTCTGAGTGAACTCGTAAGCAAGGATGACTCTGTTAACGTCCCAAGTGTTGGTGGTCGCCCATCGAGAAGTTTGCAACGACAAACTTTGTCGGAAGTGATTGAACCACGTTACACTGAACTTATGGGTCTCGTTAACCAAACTATTGATACGGTTCAATTACAGCTACGAGATGAAGGTATTAAACACCACCTTGCAGCTGGCGTCGTTCTCACTGGTGGAGCGGCACAAATTGACGGATTGGTAGAGTGTGCGGAACGTGTTTTCCGCAATCAAGTTCGAGTTGGTAAGCCGTTAGAAGTTAGTGGCTTAACTGACTATGTTAAAGAGCCGTATCATTCTACGGCGGTTGGTTTACTTCATTACGCAAGAGATTGTCAGATCAGTGATGAAGGTGATTACAGCGAACCTAAGCGTTCAGCACCTTCTATGTCTGGTTTATTTGGCAAATTGCGTAATTGGATACAAAAAGAGTTTTAACCTGAGTTGCAGGAAAAAACGGAGATAACACATGTTTGAACCGATGATGGAAATGTCTGACGATGCAGTAATTAAAGTCGTTGGAGTTGGTGGCGGTGGCGGTAACGCTGTTGAGCACATGGTACGTGAATCAATCGAAGGCGTAGAATTCATCAGTGTTAACACTGATGCACAAGCACTTCGTAAAACAAGCGTGAGCAGCGTGATCCAAATTGGTGGTGATATCACTAAAGGTTTGGGCGCTGGTGCAAACCCACAAGTAGGCCGTGATGCAGCTCTCGAAGATCGAGAAAGAATTAAAGAAGTTCTAACTGGCGCCGATATGGTATTTATCGCAGCTGGTATGGGCGGTGGTACTGGTACAGGTGCTGCTCCAGTTATTGCTGAAGTTGCGAAAGAGTTAGGTGTGCTGACGGTTGCTGTTGTAACTAAGCCATTTAGCTTTGAAGGCAAAAAGCGTTTAGCGTTTGCTGAGCAAGGTATTGAAGAGCTTTCTAAACATGTGGATTCATTAATTACGATTCCAAATGAAAAGCTACTTAAAGTACTTGGCCGCGGCGTAACTCTGCTAGAAGCTTTCGCAAGTGCAAATGATGTACTTAAAAACGCTGTACAAGGTATCGCTGAGCTAATTACTCGCCCTGGTATGATTAACGTCGATTTCGCGGATGTTCGCACCGTAATGTCTGAGATGGGTCATGCAATGATGGGTAGCGGTATCGCAAAAGGTGAAGACCGTGCTGAAGAAGCTGCTGAAACAGCAATTTCTAGCCCACTACTAGAAGACATCGACCTAGCTGGCGCGCGTGGCGTTCTTGTGAACATCACTGCAGGCCTAGATATGCGTCTAGATGAGTTCGAAACAGTAGGTAATACAGTTAAGGCATTCGCATCTGATAATGCAACAGTTGTGATTGGTACTTCTCTAGACCCTGATATGACAGATGAAATCCGCGTAACTGTTGTTGCAACAGGTATCGGCACAGAGAAAAAGCCAGACATTACATTAGTTGCTGGTGGTAAAGCTAAGGTTGCACCAACTCCTCAACCACAGGTAGCGGCTCAAACTGCACCAAAAGTGGAAGAGAAAGTGGCACAACCATTGCAAGAAAAAACTGAGGTTAAACCTCAAGTTAAGCCGCAACCAACAACGTCACCTGTTTCTTCAGGTACAGGCGCTAGCCAAAGTGCAGCACCTAAGGCTGAGAAAGAGAGTGGATACTTAGATATTCCAGCATTCTTACGACGTCAGGCTGATTAACAAATACCCAAAATTTGACTATCGTCGAATTAATGGTAAAATTCTCGGTCGGTAAATACTGACCGTGATTTGTAGCACTGATAACGAGGCAAGCAGATGATCAGACAACGTACTCTGAAAGAAATTGTGAAAACAACTGGTGTGGGTCTCCACTCTGGTCGTAAAGTCACACTTACTCTTCGCCCGGCAGCTGCAAATACAGGTATTGTTTATCGTCGTACAGATGTAAATCCACCTGTAGATTTCCCAGCTGATCCAGCGTCAGTTCGTGACACTATGCTATGTACAGCTCTTGTTAATGACGAAGGCGTACGTATCTCTACAGTGGAACACCTTAACGCAGCTTTAGCGGGTATGGGCATCGACAACATTATTGTTGAAGTAGATGCTCCTGAAATCCCAATTATGGATGGTAGCGCAAGCCCATTCGTATACTTGCTACAGCAAGCGGGTGTAGAAACACTGAATGCAGCGAAGCGTTTTATTCGTATCAAAAAGCCTATCCGTTTTGAAGATGGCGATAAGTGGGCAGAGTTTGTTCCATTTAACGGCTTCCGTATGGACTTTGAGATCGACTTTAACCACCCAGCAATTGAATCTGATGAGCAACGTTTGTTGTTTGATTTCTCTTCACAAGGTTTTGTGAAAGAAATCTCTCGCGCTCGTACTTTCGGCTTCATGCGCGACATTGAGTATCTACAATCTCAAAACCTAGTACTTGGTGGTAGCTTTGATAATGCTATCGTACTTGACGAATACCGAATTCTTAATGAAGAGGGTCTACGTTTTGACAATGAGTTCGTAACTCATAAAGTACTAGATGCGATTGGTGACTTGTACATGTGTGGACACGCTATTATTGGTGAGTTTCGTGCATACAAATCAGGTCACGGCCTAAACAACCAACTACTACGTGCAGTACTTGCTGACGCAGAAGCTTGGGAATGGGCAACATTCGAAGAAGAAGTAGGCTCTCCTGTTGCATTTGCTGAACCAGGAATGGTTCTAGCGTAATTGTTGTTTACAGCAATATAAGATTTCGAAAACCAGGTCATTGACCTGGTTTTTTTGTATCTATTTTCCAGATACAGTGTCGTCAACATCCGAAAGTTGTCTCCCAATGAGCTGCAGTCTGGCTAATCCATCAGCAATTAGAAAGAAAAGTTCCAAGCACATCAAACAAATGGGGTTATAAATGGTTGTTGGTGTGAAAATTACTTACACTAAAGGGCATTAATTTTAACTCAAGCCTTGAAAACTCTACTCTCAAGTACAATATCAAAGATACTAGATTTATCTCAGTATCCTTGGTTAGTAACTGAAGACTAGTTCATAGCTAGTAGAGACACTGACGGCATTTAAAATAGATCGCGGACGATCTGAGAACGAAGAGATTCCAAGCACATGATTACTAAGCTGCTGACAAAGGTAATTGGCAGTCGCAATGACAGAACACTGCGCCGCCTTAGAAAAATTGTAAAAGAAATTAATAACTTCGAACCAACGTTTGAAGCACTTTCAGACGAAGAACTAAAAGCAAAAACGGTTGAATTTCGTGAGCGCTTAGATAAAGGTGAATCGCTAGACCAACTTCTACCTGAAGCATTTGCTACGGTACGTGAAGCGTCTAAGCGTGTTTACGGCATGCGTCACTTTGACGTGCAAATGATTGGTGGCATGGTTCTAAATGCTGGCCAAATTGCAGAAATGCGTACTGGTGAAGGTAAGACTCTTACAGCAACCCTACCAGCTTATCTTAACGCCCTACCTAGCAAAGGTGTTCACGTAGTAACGGTGAACGACTACCTAGCGAAGCGTGATGCGGAAACAAACCGCCCATTATTTGAATTCCTTGGTATGACTGTTGGCGTAAACGTGCCAAACATGGCTCCACCAGAGAAGAAAGAAGCGTACCAAGCGGATATCCTATACGGAACAAACAACGAGTTTGGCTTCGATTACCTACGTGACAACATGGCTTTCCGTGCTGAAGATCGTGTTCAACGTGAGCGCTTCTTTGCTGTTGTCGATGAGGTTGACTCAATCTTAATCGATGAAGCTCGTACTCCACTTATTATCTCTGGCCCAGCTGAAGATAGTTCAGATCTTTACACGCGTATTAACACGTTGATCCCTAACCTTGAGCGCCAAGATAAAGAAGATTCTGAAGAGTACCGTGGTGAAGGTCACTACACCATGGACGAGAAATCGAAACAGGTTCACCTGACTGAAAACGGTCAAGAATTTGTAGAAGAGCTAATGGTCAAAAACGGCCTGATGGAAGAGGGTGACACGCTTTACTCTCCAACTAATATCAGCCTATTGCACCATGTTAATGCAGCGCTGCGTGCACACGTACTGTTTGAGAAAGACGTCGACTACATCGTTACTGAAGAAGGCGAAGTGGTTATCGTTGATGAACATACTGGTCGTACTATGCCAGGTCGTCGTTGGTCTGAAGGTTTACACCAAGCTGTTGAAGCTAAAGAAGGTGTGAAGATTCAGAATGAAAACCAGACGCTAGCATCGATTACATTCCAGAACTTCTTCCGTCTATACGAAAAACTGTCAGGTATGACAGGTACAGCCGATACAGAAGCTTTCGAATTTCAGTCTATCTACGGCCTAGAAACAGTGGTTATCCCAACCAACAAGCCTATGGTTCGTAACGATATGCCAGATGTGGTTTATCGTACCGAAGAAGACAAGTTCAATGCGATCATTGAAGACATCAAAGACCGTGTAGCTGCTGGTCAGCCATCATTGGTTGGTACGGTTTCTATCGAGAAGTCTGAACTACTGTCTAACGCACTGAAAAAAGCAAAAATTAAGCACAGCGTTCTAAATGCTAAATTCCACGAAATGGAAGCAGAGATCGTTGCACAAGCTGGTATGCCGAGTGCGGTAACTATCGCAACTAACATGGCTGGTCGTGGTACCGATATCGTATTAGGTGGTAGCTGGCAGGCACAAGTTGAGAAGCTAGAGAATCCAACCAAAGAGCAGATCGAGAAGATCAAAGCTGACTGGAGAGTAATCCACGATAAAGTGCTTGAGTCAGGTGGTCTGCACATCATTGGTACTGAGCGTCATGAATCTCGCCGTATCGACAACCAGCTACGTGGTCGTTCTGGTCGTCAAGGTGATGCGGGTTCTTCTCGTTTCTACCTATCAATGGAAGATTCTCTGCTACGTATCTTCACATCGGATCGTATGGCTGGTCTTATCCAAAGTGGTATGGACGAAGGCGAAGCGATCGAATCTAAGATGCTTTCTCGCTCAATTGAAAAAGCACAACGTAAAGTTGAAGGTCGTAACTTCGATATTCGTAAGCAGCTTCTTGAGTACGATGATGTAGCCAATGACCAACGTAAAGTGGTTTATGAGCTTCGTGATGAACTGATGAGCTCTGACGATATCAGCGAGATGATCGAACACAACCGTGAAGATGTATTGGCATCAGTGATTGATGAATACATCGCACCTCAGTCTCTTGAAGATATGTGGGATATCGCGGGTCTGCAAGATCGTCTGAAGAATGACTTCGATCTAGACTTTGATATTCAAGGTTGGTTAGACGAAGACGACAAGCTTTATGAAGAAGCATTGCGTGAGCGTATTCTTGGTATGGCGGTTGATTCGTACAAACAGAAAGAAGAAGTGGTTGGTGCTCAAGTACTGCGTAACTTCGAGAAATCTGTGATGCTACAAACGCTAGACGGCCTTTGGAAAGAGCACTTGGCTGCGATGGATCACCTTCGTCAAGGTATCCACTTACGTGGTTATGCTCAGAAGAACCCGAAACAAGAGTACAAGCGCGAGTCGTTTGAACTGTTTGAAGGCCTACTAGATGTACTGAAAACAGACGTTGTTACCATCCTTTCTAAAGTGCGCGTTCAGCAACAAGAAGAAGTTGAAAAGATGGAAGCTCAACGTCAAGCTCAAGCTGAAGAAGCGGCGCGTCGTGCACAAGCGCAACATGCAACAGCTGAAAACCAGCTAGCTGACGATGAAGCTGAAGCGGCATCTCCACAAACGGTAGTGCGTGACGAGCGTAAAGTTGGCCGTAACGAGCCATGCCCATGTGGTAGCGGTAAGAAGTACAAGCAGTGTCACGGTAAAATCGCGTAAGTTTAATGAATCGTTGCTGTAGCGCATGATAGCTGCGTTGGTGGTACTCACTTACAGTCGTAAGCTCCGTGCCACCGCCTTGCTCTCATACACTACAACTTAGCTTCATAAAACTGACAAATAGAATATAAAGAGTCGCTTAGGCGGCTCTTTTTGTATGTAAATTTCATGGCTTACTTTGTTACGCAAGGAAGTTGTCATTCCCTATAGCGAGGAGTGAGCGTAGTAGGGAATCTTGTTTAGTTAGGCTCGCGTAGTTTTAGATCCCCAACTCAGTCGTTCCTCTTTCTTGAGGATGACGTATTTAGGGACTATGTGAGTTCAGCGTTTTATTAAGGAACACCATCAATGAAAAGAATCCATATCGTAGCGGGTATTATCTTCAATCAAGATAAGTCACAGGTCTTTATCACTAAGCGTCCAGATGACAAGCACAAAGGTGGCTTCTGGGAATTTCCAGGTGGCAAGGTTGAAGAGGACGAAACTATTGAGCAAGCGATGACTCGCGAGCTTGATGAAGAGGTCGGTATCAAGGTGACCGAGCAGTCTCTGTTTGAGCATCTTGAATTTGATTACACGGATAAGTCACTTAAGTTCGATTTCATTCTCGTGACTGATTTTGAAGAGCAGCCTTATGGTAAAGAAGGTCAGCAAGGTGAATGGGTAAGCCTAGAATCATTGAATCAATACGCCTTCCCAGAGGCAAATGTGCCAATTTTAGAGCGAGTAATAAAAGAGTTTTCGTAATTGCTAGCCTGAGTTTGAGATTGTTGTTAGTTTAAAGAGATTAATCGATTGAACGTTGCTGCAAGAGATAAGTGGCAACGGTAACCAAAACAATGGAGATATTCGCAGTGGTAAGAATTGCAATTGCAGGAGCAGCGGGCCGCATGGGCCGCAACTTGGTGAAAGCCGCTCATCATAATTCAGAAGCAAGTGTTGGAGCTGGTTCAGAGCGTCCAGAGTCATCTTTGGTCGGCGTAGATGTCGGCGAGTTATGCGGTGAAGGTCGTTTTGATGTTGCTTTAGTCGATGATTTGTCTAAAGCCATCGAAGAGTTTGATGTGATTGTCGATTTTACTGCCCCTGTTAGCACATTAGCGAATATTGAACTTTGTAAACGTCACGGTAAAAAACTGATCATCGGTACAACGGGCTTCTCTGAAGAAGAGAAGCAGGTGATTGATGCTGCTTCAAAAGAGATGGCTATCGTAATGGCACCTAACTACAGCGTTGGTGTGAACCTGGTCTTTAAGCTGCTAGAGAAGGCCGCTAAAGTGATGGGCGATTACTGTGATGTCGAGATCGTTGAGGCTCATCACCGTCATAAAGTCGATGCACCGTCAGGTACTGCGATTGGTATGGGCGAAGCTATTGCGGGTGCTATGGGCAATGAGCTGAACGATGTAGCTGTATGGTCACGCGAGGGTATTACTGGCGAGCGCACTAAAGATGAGATTGGTTTCGCGACGATTCGTGCCGGTGACATTATTGGTGAACACACCGCTATGTTTGCTGATATCGGTGAACGAGTGGAAATTACCCATAAAGCCACTGATCGAATGACCTTTGCTAATGGCGCAATCAAGGCCGCGGTTTGGTTAAATGATAAACCAGCAGGCTTTTATACCATGACGGATGTGCTTGGTTTGAATGACCTATAAATAGATATTTATGCGCTGGCAATTGCCGGCGCTTTCTTTATTTGGTGCATTTTCCTTAGTAATCTCACTTCTCCGATCTTCCTTCTACTTTCTTCTTATCGCCTTTTTGACTCCATTTCTATGCTGTTTATGTGGTCTTTAGTGTGTTTTTTGTTTTAGATCTTTAAATTGTCATGTTTTCTCTTGGTATTTATCGATTGCGTTTTGTTGCTGATATTTTTATCACTCTATGGTTGGCTAAAATGAGGAGTGAAAATTAGAAAATCGTAATATTCGAGCTAAATGCGCATGAAAGTTGAACTTTTGGAGCTTTGAGGGGGTAAATTGAATTAGTCCTTACAAATGTTTAATTTCTTTTGAGTTAAATGTTGACACGTATCACGCAGATCACTAAAATACCGCCAATTTGTCTAATTTCCATAAACACGCAGTTTTTGGTGTTTCAGGAAGGTAGATTTGCAAATTAAATCAATTTTAATGCATTTTTATTTCTGGAGGTTGTCTTGAAGAAGTCAGCACTACTCGTCCTAGAAGATGGGACAGTATTTCACGGTGAAGCCATTGGCGCTGTAGGTTCTGCAGTTGGTGAAGTCGTTTTTAATACCTCGATGACGGGGTACCAAGAAATCCTCACTGATCCTTCCTATTCTCAACAAATCGTTACCCTTACTTACCCTCACATTGGCAATACCGGAACCAATTCCGAAGACGAAGAATCTTCTTCAATCCACGCTCAAGGCCTTGTGATTCGCGATCTCCCTCTAATCGCTTCTAACTTCCGTAATGAACAATCCCTTTCTGATTACCTTAAGTCGCAAAACGTTGTTGGTATCGCTGATATTGATACTCGTAAGTTGACGCGTATTCTTCGTGAAAAAGGCGCACAGAACGGTTGTATTGTAGCTGGCTCTTCAGTAAACGACGGAAACCTAGACGAAGCTTTGGCTCTAGCTAAAGCAAAAGAATTCCCTGGCCTGAAAGGTATGGACCTTGCGAAAGAAGTTACAACAAAAGAAGCGTATCAATGGAAACAAGGTTCGTGGACGCTTACGGGTGGACTTCCTGAAGCGAAAGCAGACTCAGAATTGCCATACCACGTTGTTGCTTATGACTTCGGTGCAAAACGAAACATCCTACGAATGCTTGTTGACCGCGGCTGCCGCCTAACGGTTGTTCCTGCTGAGACTTCAGCTGAAGAAGTACTTGCTCTGAACCCAGACGGTGTTTTCCTTTCAAATGGCCCTGGTGACCCAGAACCATGTACTTACGCAATTGAAGCGACAAAAGTGTTCCTAGAAAAAGGCTTACCAATCTTCGGTATCTGTCTAGGTCACCAGATTCTTGCTCTTGCGTCAGGCGCTAAGACAGTGAAGATGAAGTTTGGTCACCACGGCGCAAACCACCCGGTTAAAGATTTAGATCGTGATGTTGTGATGATTACTTCGCAAAACCACGGCTTTGCTGCTGACGAAGAAACCCTTCCAGAGACACTACGTGCAACGCACAAATCACTATTTGATGGTTCTCTACAAGGTATTCACCGTACAGACAAACCAGCATTCAGCTTCCAAGGTCACCCTGAAGCGAGCCCAGGTCCAGAAGACGCAGCGCCGTTATTCGACCACTTTATTGAACTAATCAAACAGCACACAGCGTAATTCGGAGTAGTAGACAATGCCAAAACGTACTGACATTAAAAGTATTCTTATTCTAGGTGCTGGCCCGATCGTTATCGGCCAAGCATGTGAGTTCGATTACTCTGGTGCTCAAGCTTGTAAAGCGCTTCGCGAAGAAGGTTACCGAGTTATTCTTGTGAACTCGAACCCAGCGACAATCATGACTGACCCAGACATGGCAGATGCAACTTACATCGAGCCTATCCAATGGGAAGTTGTGCGTAACATCATCGCTAAAGAGAAGCCTGATGCAGTTCTACCTACTATGGGTGGCCAAACTGCATTGAACTGTGCTCTAGACCTAGAAAAGCACGGCGTTCTTGAAGAGTTCGGTGTTGAAATGATTGGTGCAACGGCTGACGCTATCGATAAAGCAGAAGACCGTTCACGCTTCGATAAAGCAATGAAAGCAATTGGCCTTGAGTGTCCAACTGCTGATACAGCGAAAACGATGGAAGAAGCTTACAAAGTTTTAGACATGGTTGGCTTCCCTTGTATCATTCGTCCATCGTTCACGATGGGTGGTACTGGTGGCGGTATCGCTTACAACAAAGAAGAATTTGAAGAAATCTGTCGTCGTGGTTTGGATCTATCTCCAACTAATGAACTTCTTATCGATGAATCACTTATCGGTTGGAAAGAGTACGAGATGGAAGTGGTTCGTGACAAAAACGACAACTGCATCATCGTATGTGCGATTGAAAACTTCGACCCAATGGGTATTCACACAGGTGACTCAATCACTGTGGCTCCAGCTCAAACGCTGACAGATAAAGAATACCAACTAATGCGTAACGCATCTCTAGCAGTACTGCGTGAGATTGGTGTTGAAACAGGTGGTTCAAACGTACAGTTTGGTATCAACCCGAAAGATGGCCGTATGGTTATCATCGAGATGAACCCACGTGTATCTCGCTCTTCTGCACTAGCTTCTAAAGCAACAGGTTTCCCAATCGCTAAGATTGCAGCGAAACTGGCTGTTGGCTTCACGCTAGACGAGCTAATGAATGACATCACTGGCGGCGCAACTCCAGCATCATTCGAACCAACAATCGACTACGTAGTAACTAAGATTCCTCGTTTTAACTTCGAGAAGTTTGCAGGTGCTAACGACCGCCTAACGACGCAAATGAAGTCGGTTGGTGAAGTTATGGCTATCGGCCGTAACCAACAAGAATCTCTACAAAAAGCACTTCGCGGCCTAGAAGTTGGCGCGACTGGTTTTGACGAAATGGTAGACCTAGACGCACCAGATGCTCTAACGACTATCCGTCACGAACTTAAAGAAGCTGGCGCAGAGCGTATTTGGTACATCGCTGACGCATTCCGTGCTGGTATGTCGGTAGATGGTGTATTCAACCTAACGCAAATCGACCGTTGGTTCCTAGTTCAAATCGAAGACATCGTTAAGCTAGAGCAAGAACTTAAAGCGAAAGGCTTTGCTGGTCTAAATAAAGACGAGCTAAACAAGCTTAAGCGTAAAGGTTTTGCTGATGCGCGCCTATCTAAGATTCTAGGTGTAGCGGAAAGCGAAATCCGTCGTCTACGTGACCAATACGATATCCACCCGGTATACAAGCGTGTAGATACGTGTGCAGCTGAGTTCTCTTCAGATACGGCTTACATGTACTCATCTTACGATGACGAGTGTGAAGCAAACCCAACAGACAAAGAAAAAATCATGATTCTAGGCGGTGGTCCAAACCGTATCGGCCAAGGCATTGAATTTGACTACTGTTGTGTACACGCATCACTAGCGCTACGTGAAGATGGCTACGAAACTATCATGGTTAACTGTAACCCTGAGACAGTTTCTACAGACTACGATACGTCTGACCGTCTGTACTTCGAACCAGTAACTCTGGAAGACGTACTAGCAATCGCTCGTGTTGAGAAGCCAAAAGGCGTTATCGTTCAGTACGGTGGTCAAACGCCACTTAAACTGGCACGTGCTCTTGAAGCTGCTGGCGTACCAATCATCGGTACTAGCCCAGACGCAATCGACCGTGCAGAAGACCGTGAGCGTTTCCAAGTTGCTGTAGACCGTCTAGGCCTACTTCAACCAGAAAACGCGACAGTAACAACAATGGAGCAAGCGGTAGAGAAATCTCGTGAAATCGGCTTCCCACTGGTTGTACGTCCTTCTTACGTACTTGGTGGTCGTGCGATGGAAATCGTATACGACGAGCAAGACCTACGTCGCTACTTCAACGAAGCAGTTAGCGTATCAAACGAATCTCCAGTACTACTTGATAGCTTCCTAGATGACGCTGTTGAAGTAGACGTAGATGCGATTTGTGACGGTGAGCGCGTTGTAATCGGCGGTATTATGGAGCACATCGAGCAAGCGGGTGTTCACTCTGGTGACTCAGCATGTTCTCTTCCTGCATACACGCTAAGCCAAGAAATCCAAGACGTAATGCGCGAGCAAGTTGAAAAGCTAGCGTTCGAGTTGGGTGTTCGTGGTCTGATGAACACGCAGTTTGCTGTTAAGAACAATGAAGTGTACCTAATCGAGGTTAACCCTCGTGCAGCACGTACGGTTCCATTCGTATCTAAAGCAACTGGTGCGCCAATCGCTAAGATTGCCGCTCGTGTAATGGCGGGTCAATCTCTAGAGTCTCAAGGCTTTACGAAAGAAATCATCCCACCTTACTACTCAGTGAAAGAAGTTGTACTTCCATTCAACAAGTTCCCTGGTGTTGACCCACTGTTAGGCCCAGAAATGCGCTCTACTGGTGAAGTTATGGGTGTTGGTGCGACGTTCGCAGAAGCATACTCTAAAGCTGAATTGGGTTGTGGTAACATCTACCCAGAAGGCGGTCGTGCACTTCTTTCTGTTCGCGAAGGCGACAAAGAGCGTGTTGTTGACCTAGCATCTAAGCTATCTAAGCTTGGTTACCAGCTAGACGCAACTCACGGTACTGCGGTTATCCTTGGCGAAGCGGGCATCAACCCACGTCTAGTAAACAAGGTACACGAAGGTCGTCCTCACATTCTTGACCGTATCAAGAACAACGAGTACACGTACATCGTGAACACTGCAGCTGGCCGTCAAGCGATTGAAGATTCTAAAGTTCTTCGTCGTGGTGCACTTGCTGAGAAAGTTAACTACACGACTACGCTAAACGCTGCATTCGCGACTTGTATGGCGCACACTGCAGACGCGAAAACGTCAGTAACTTCAGTTCAAGAGCTACACGCTCAGGTTAAAGCTTCTCAAGCTTAATCGCCTAAAGTGTATCGCTGATAAGCGGATATAAATGCTCAAAGCCCACTCTTCGGAGTGGGCTTTTTTATGGTGCGCCGAG